>DATMBW010000181.1:0-2217 GCA_035559095.1 Ramlibacter sp. | reverse complement strand
GTCTGATATGTCTGAAACCACCGGCAAGGATTTCGTCGTCGAACTGCTCGCGCGCGATCTCAACGCCAACGGCGGGGTGTTCTGCCCAGCCCGACGGCCGGCATGAAGCTGTGGAACAGCCATCCGCGCATCTACCTGGACGTCGCCCGCACCGGCGAGGCCAAATGCGCGTACTGTGGCACGGTGTACAAGCTCAAGGAGGGCGAGCACTTTGGCGGGGGGCATTGACGCGGACCTGTCATTCCGGGCTTGACCCGGAATCCATGAGCCTGCCGCATGCCGACTCCTACCAATCTACTGGGCACAACAGCCATGGATTGCGGGTCAAGCCCGCAATGACAAGCCATGGGTAGCTCCCTCGTCATCGCCCCGCAGTGGATCGGCGACGCCGTGATGACCGAGCCGCTGCTGCGCCGGCTGGGCAAGCGCGGCGAACGGCTGGTGGTCGGGGCGTTGCCCTGGGTCGCGCCGGTGTACCGGGCCATGCCGCAGGTCGATGAAATCATCGAGTTCCCGTTCCAGCATGGCGGACTGCAGTTCAAGGCGCGCCGCTCGATCGCCAGGCAGGTCGAGGGGCGCTTCGACACGGCCTATGTGCTGCCCAATTCGCTGAAGAGCGCGCTGCTGCCTTTCCTGGCCAGCATTCCCAAACGCGTGGGTTACCTCGGCGAAGCACGCGTCGGGCTGCTGACGCACCGGCTGAAGAACCCCAAGAACAAGCCGCCCATGGTGGCCTTCTACTCGGCCCTGAGCGGCGAAAAGGAAGGTCTTGAGAACGACCGGCCGCAACTGCAATTACCCGCCGCGCAGACGGCCGCGGCATTGGCCGCGCTCGAGCTGCAGGCCGGCGGCTACTATGTTTTTGCGCCAGGCGCCGAATACGGCACGGCCAAGCGCTGGCCCGCCATCCATTTCGCCGAACTCGCGCGCAGCCTGGACCGGCCGGCGGTCCTGCTCGGCTCCGGCAAGGAAGCCGATCTGTGCCAGGAGATCGCCGGCGCCGCAGGCCACAGCACCTGCCTCAATCTCGCGGGCAAGACACCCCTGCTGCAAGCGTTCGCCCTGATCGCCGCGGCCCGGGCCGTGGTCAGCAACGACTCGGGCCTGATGCATGTCGCGGCGGCGTTCGGCGTGCCGCAGGTGGCGGTGTTCGGCTCCTCCAGTCCGCTGCACACGCCGCCCCTGAACGAAAAGGCGCAGGTCCTCTGGCTCAAGCAGGACGCCGGCTACCAGCCGCCGCTGGACTGCTCCCCGTGCTTCCAGCGCGAGTGCCCGCTGGGGCATACGCGCTGCCTGTACGACATCACGCCGCAGCGCGTTCTCTCGGCGCTCGGTGCGGCCGCCGCGTAGGCCGCTTACCCCGTCCCCGCGCGCGAGCCGCCAAAAAAAACAGCCACCTTGCGGTGGCTGTGCCAAGTCCTTGGGAGGACATCTTTAGGAGACCAGATTCCGTGCTTTGCGTCTGCGCGCCTCGAGTGACAGCGGGGTCGACTCTAAGCTCTGCCGCGCTTTCGCGCATCCACCGATCGGAGGAGACCGGTCGCGTCGGCCGTTCAGGCGTGACGGGGAATGCGCAGGGTGAAGCACGCACCGCCGCCGTCCTGGCCTTCGCAGAGCACGCTGCCGTGATGCCGCTGCGCGATCGAACGCACCAGGGCCAGCCCCAGGCCGACACCGCCATGGCGCTCACTGGCGCCGGTGAGGCGATAGAACGGCTCGAAGATGCGCTCACGCTCGGCCGGCGGCACGCCCGGGCCACGGTCGCGCACACGGACCATGGCCTGGTCGCGTTCACGCGCCAGTTCCACCGTGACCGCGCCGTTGCTGTAGCGCCGGGCGTTCTCCAGCAGGTTGCGGATCGCGCGGCGCAAGAGCTTGGCCACTCCCTGAACCATCAACGCCTGCCCTTCTTCGCTGGGCACAAGCTCCGCGCCGGCCCGGGCGCATTCTTCAGCGGCCAGGCCGGTCAGGTCGACCAGCTCGACCGTCCCGATATCGGTTTCCCGCGCATCCAGCCGGCTGGCGAGAAGGATCTCGTCAATAAGCTGGTCCAGCTCGGCAATGTTCTGCTGGATTTCGCGCCGGAACGCGGCCGAGCCCTCGGGCTCCATCAGCTCCAGGCTCATCCGGATGCGGGCCAGCGGCGAGCGCAGTTCGTGCGAGGCATTGGCCAGCAGCGACTTGTGCGACTCGATCAGGGTTTCGATGCGCTGGGCC
>DATMBW010000180.1:0-2222 GCA_035559095.1 Ramlibacter sp. | reverse complement strand
GAATTTCGCCCAGGTGGCGGTCGACGCCGTCGTGGCTGCGCACACCAAGGCCGAGACCGTGGTCTCGCGCAAGGCCTCGCAGATCGCGCTGGAAGGCTTCACCGCCGCGCTGCCCGAACTGCTGGGCGGCTCGGCCGACCTGACCGGCTCGAACCTCACCAACACGAAGAGCACGCCGCCGCTGCGGTTCGACCTCGCCGGGGACGTTCAGCGCTTGGCGCCCGGAGTCGAGCGAAAAGACGCCCAACTCTCGACGCTCAACGCTCAACCCTCCATCGGCCGTCACATCAATTACGGCGTGCGCGAATTCGGCATGGCCGCGGTGATGAACGGCATTTCCCTGCATGGCGGCTATATCCCTTACGGCGGCACCTTCCTGACCTTCAGCGACTACAGCCGCAACGCGGTCCGAATGGCCGCCCTGATGAAAAAGCGCGTGATCCACGTTTTCACGCACGACTCCATCGGGCTGGGCGAGGACGGCCCCACGCACCAGTCCATCGAACACGCCGCCAGCCTGCGCCTGATTCCCAACCTGGACGTCTGGCGCCCCTGCGACACCGCCGAAACCGCCGTGGCATGGGCCGTCGCGCTGCAGAACTTGAACCGTCCGACGGCGCTGCTGCTGTCGCGCCAGAACCTGCCTTACGCGCCCAAGGCCGGGCTGGATGACATCAGCAAGGGCGCCTATGTGCTGGCCGACGCGGCCGAGGTGGGGCTGGCCCGCAAGGCGCAGGCCGTGATCATCGCCACCGGCTCCGAGGTGCAGCTGGCGCTCAAGGCGCAGGAACTGCTGGCGGCCCAGCAGATCGCAGTACGTGTGGTGTCGATGCCCAGCACCAGCGCGTTCGACCGCCAGAGCGCCGCCTACAAGGGCGCGGTGCTGCCCGCGGGCGTCCCGCGCATCGCCGTCGAGATGGGCGTGACCGACTACTGGTGGAAATACGGCTGCGCGGCCGTGGTCGGCATCGACACCTATGGCGAGTCCGCGCCGGCCAGCGTGCTGTTCAAGCATTTCGGGTTCACGCCTGAAAACCTTGCCGCTACCGTGCGAGCGGTATTGGCGGGCAAGGTTTCAGCGTAGGGTTAACAACTGTGCAGAATGCGCTTGTTAGCCGCAGCCAAAACCTTGCCGCTACCGTGCGAGCGGTATTGGCGGGCAAGGTTTCGGCGTAGGGTAACAACTGTGCAGAATGCACTTGTTAGCCGCAGCCAGAACGTGGCCGATACGGTTCGCGCCGTCCTGCAGAAATCACCGTCCCGGGCCTGACCCCGGATTCCTTACCGGCAAAACGGATACATCACTATCAGGAGTTTTCCATGACCATCAAAATCGGCATCAACGGCTTCGGCCGCATCGGACGGATGGTGTTCCGCGCCGCGGTGCAGAATTTCAACGACATCGAGGTCGTCGGCATCAACGACCTGCTCGAGCCCGACTACCTGGCCTACATGCTCCAGTACGACAGCGTGCACGGCCGCTTCAAGGGCGATGTGAGCGTCGACGGCAGCACGCTGATCGTCAACGGCAGGAAGATCCGCCTCACGGCCGTGAAGGACCCGGCGGAACTCAAGTGGAGCGAAGTCGGCGCCGACATCGTGATCGAGGCCACCGGGCTGTTCCTGACCAAGGAAAGCGCGCAGAAGCACCTCGCGGCCGGCGCGAAGAAAGTGATCATGTCGGCGCCGTCCAAGGACGACACGCCCATGTTCGTCTATGGCGTGAACGAAAAGACCTACGCCGGCCAGGCCATCATCTCCAACGCGTCGTGCACCACCAACTGCCTGGTGCCGGTGGCCAAGGTGCTCAATGACAAGTGGGGCATCAAGCGCGGCCTGATGACTACCGTGCACGCCGCCACGGCCACGCAGAAAACCGTGGACGGCCCGAGCAACAAGGACTGGCGCGGCGGCCGCGGCATCCTGGAAAACATCATTCCGTCGAGCACCGGCGCGGCCAAGGCCGTGGGCGTGGTGATCCCGGAACTGAACAAGAAACTCACCGGCATGAGCTTCCGCGTGCCCACCTCCAACGTGTCGGTGGTGGACCTGACGGTGGAACTGGTCAAGGAAGCCAGCTACAAGGAAATCTGCGCCGAGATGAAGGCGCAAAGCGAAGGCGCGCTCAAGGGCGTGCTCGGCTACACCGAGGACAAGGTGGTGGCCACCGACTTCCGTGGCGACGCGCGCACGTCGATCTTCGATGCCGACGCCGGCATCGC
>DATMBW010000179.1:0-8405 GCA_035559095.1 Ramlibacter sp. | reverse complement strand
GCCGAGGCCGTGAAGCCGGCGTCCACCGAAAAGCCCGCTGGAGTTCCGAAACCCAGGGGCGTGGCCAAGACGCCCCGCATCGCGGCGGAGCCGGGCCAGGTGGACATCAATACCCTGCTGCCCCAGCCGGCACCCAAGCCCGGGGCCGAATCGGGCGGTTGAAGGCCGCCGCGCCCGTGACGTCAGAGCTCCCCGGCGGCGCGCCGGCTTCCGAACCACCCCCGGCCCTTACGCCGTCCGACGCCCTGGTCGCGCCGCCATTGGGACGCCGCATGGCCTGCTGGATCTACGAAGGAATCCTGCTTTTCGCGGTGGTTTTCATCGCCGGCTGGCTGTTCAGCACCCTCGGCCAGATGCGCGACGCCATGGACGCGCGCCGGCCGCTGCTACAGGCGTTCCTGTTCGTGGTCTTCGGCGTGTACTTCACCTGGTTCTGGGCCAAGGGCCAGACGCTGGCGATGAAAACCTGGCACATCCGCATCGTCGATCGCACAGGCCGCCCGGTCAGCCAGTGGCGCGCCCTGCTGCGCTACGCCTGCAGCTGGCTCTGGTTCCTGCCGCCCATCGCCATGCTCGCCGCGTTCAGGCAAGGTGGCGGGCGGATCGCCCTCTTCACGCTGGCCTGGGTGGTGGTGTGGGCCTTGCTCAGCCGCTTGCATCCGCAGCGCCAGTTCTGGCACGATGCGATTGCGGGCACCCGGCTGGTGCGCTCCATGCCGCCGAGCCGCTGAAAGCGAGCCGTCATTCGCGTCGGCGACAATGCCGGCATGTCATCGCCACCCGAAGTGCTCGAACCCGCGAACCAGCAGAAATTCCGTACTGGCCTCAGCCGGGTCTGGCATGCGGCGGGCTACTCGATGGCCGGCCTTCGAGCCGGCTGGGGCGAGACGGCCTTCCGGCAGGAAGCAATTGCATCCGTGGTGCTGCTTCCGTTGGCCTTCTGGCTGGGGTCTTCGTGGGTTGAAATCGCGTTCCTCTCGGGTTCGGTGCTGATCGTGATGATTGTCGAGCTGCTCAACACCGGGATCGAGACCGCCATCGACCGCATCGGACCCGAATGGCACGACCTGTCCAAGCGGGCCAAGGACATGGGCAGCGCCGCCGTACTGCTGAGCCTCGTGCTTTGTTCGGGCATCTGGCTCGCGGCCCTCTATCAGAGGTTCGGGCCGTGACCCAGGCATTTTCCCTTTGCGTGTATTGCGGCTCGCGCACCGGATCCGTGGCCGAGTTCGCTGCTGCTGCCGCCGCCACAGGCCGCTGGATCGGCGAGCGCGGCGGGCAACTGGTCTATGGCGGCGGCAACAACGGCCTCATGGGCGTGATGGCCGACGCCGCGCTCTCGGCGGGGGGACGGGTGGTCGGCATCATCCCGCGCGCGCTGGTCGACAAGGAATGGGCCAAGCTCGATTGCACCGAGTTGCACGTGGTCGACAACATGCATGACCGCAAGCGCATGATGGCCGAACGGGCCGACGCCTTCCTGGCCTTGCCCGGGGGCATCGGCACCTTCGAGGAGCTGTTCGAAGTGTGGACCTGGCGGCAACTGGGCTACCACGACAAGCCCGTGGGCCTGCTCAACCTGGACGGCTATTACGAGCCGCTGCTGTCATTCCTCCAGTCGAGCGTGCAGCACGGCTTCATGAGCGCCTGGCAAATGCAGCTGCTGCGCGTGGACAGCGACATCGCGACTTTATTGCCGGCGCTGGTCCAGGCCGCGGGCCTGAACTCGGGCATCGTGAACCTGGAGGACATCTAGCGCGCCGTGCGGCCGCGCACGCTTGCCGCCGCTTTCAAACCGCCGATTCGTCGACCTCGCCGGTGCGGATGCGAACGACGCGCTCGACGCTGGTGATGAAGATCTTCCCGTCGCCGATCTTGCCGGTGCGCGCCGCCTTGACGATGGCGTCCATGCAGCGGTCGACGTCGTCGTCCTTGACCACCACCTCGACCTTCACCTTGGGCAGGAAGTCGACCACGTATTCCGCACCCCGGTACAGTTCCGTGTGGCCCTTCTGGCGCCCGAACCCCTTGACTTCCGTCACGGTGAGGCCGGTGACGCCGCATTCGGCCAGGGCTTCGCGCACTTCTTCCAGCTTGAAGGGTTTGACGACGGCGGTGATCTGTTTCATGGTTGCCTCAGTAATTAAGCTCTGAACTTACCTGTTATAGGATACCGCCAATCCTTGCCGAAGCTGCGGTGGGTCACGCGGATGCCCACCGGGGCCTGCCGGCGCTTGTATTCGTTGACCCGGATCAGGCGCGCCACACGCTCGACCACGGCCCGGTCGAAGCCGGCGGCGATGATCTCCTCCACACCCTGGTCGTTCTCCATGTAGCGCTCCAGGATCGCATCCAGAATGTCATAAGGCGGCAAGCTGTCCTGGTCGACCTGCCCGTGCCGCAGCTCGGCGCTCGGCGGCCGGGTGATGATGCGCTCCGGGATCGGGCTGATGCCGGCGCCGTAAGGGTCATGGATGTTGCGCCAGCGCGCAAGCCTGAACACGGTGGTCTTGAGCAGGTCCTTGATCACCGCGAAACCGCCGGCCATGTCGCCGTACAAGGTGCAATAGCCGGTGGCCATCTCGCTCTTGTTGCCGGTCGTGAGGACGATGCTGCCGAACTTGTTGGACAGGGCCATGAGCAACACGCCGCGGATGCGCGCCTGGATGTTCTCCTCGGTCGCGTCCTCCGGCAGGCCCTTGAATTCGTGCGCCAGCGACGCTTTGAAGGCTTCGAATTCGGGCACGATGGAGATCTCGTCGTAGCGCACCCCCAGGCGAGCCGCCATGTCGCGCGCGTCGATCGAGGAAATGTCGGCGGTGTACGGCGAGGGCATCATCACCGCGCGCACCTTGTCGCGCCCGAGCGCATCCACCGCGATCGCCAGCACCAGCGCCGAGTCGATGCCGCCCGACAAGCCCAGCAGCACGCCCGGGAAGCCGTTCTTGCCGATGTAGTCGCGCACGCCCAGCACCAGCGCGTCCCACAGGTCGGCATCCGGGCTGCGCTCGTGCACGATGGGAGCGGTGAGCTTCACCCGCCCCTGCACGCGCTCGGTCTGCACGCTGAATGCCGCTTCCTGGAAGCCGGGCGCGCGCCCAGCCAGCGTACCGTCGGCGTCCAGGGCAAAAGAGGCGCCATCGAACACCACTTCGTCCTGCCCGCCCACCAGATGGGCGTAGACCAGCGGCAGACCGACGGCGCGCGCGCGCTCGGCCATACGCTCCGTGCGCTCGCCGCCCTTGCCCACGTGGAAGGGCGACGCGTTGATCACGGCCAGCAGCTCGGCCCCGGCTTCCCTGGCCAGCAGCGCCGGTTCCTCGAACCAGGCGTCCTCGCAGATCAGCAGTCCCACGTTGACACCGTCGACCTGGAACACGCAGGTGCCCTGCCCCGGCGTGAAATAGCGGCGCTCGTCGAATACCTGGTAGTTGGGCAGCTCGCGCTTGGCGTAGGTTTCCAGCACGCGGCCTTCGCTCAGGACGCTGGCCGCATTGAATCGGCGCTGCACAGCCACGGACCTGCTGCGGATATCGCCGCCCGTGGGGTGACCCACCACCACGAACAGGCCTTTTAACCCGGCCAGTTCGCGGGCCACCGTTTTGACGGCATCATCGCAGGCGGCGATGAAGGCGGGCCGCAGGAACAGATCCTCGGCCGCGTAGCCGCAGATCGACAGTTCGGGCGTCAGCAGCAGGCGCACGCCCTGTACGTAGGCACTGCGGGCCGCGGCGATGATCCTTTGCGCGTTGCCCGCCATGTCGCCCACCACGAAGTTGAGCTGGGCGATGCAGAGTTTGAGAGCCATAGCAGCAGTGAAATACGACTCGAACGATTATGTCACCCGGGTGCACCCTTCGGCGCTCGAGCTCGATGCGGCGCAGTGGAATGCGCTGCTTGCCCTGCAGGACGCGCCGAGTCCCTTCATGCGCCATGAGTACCTGGCGGCGATGGAGCGCGGCGAAAGCGCCACGCCGGCCACGGGCTGGACACCGCGTTTCGTCACGCTGTGGCGCGGCGGACAGCTCGAGGCGGCCTGCGCGCTGTACCTGAAGGATCACTCTTACGGCGAATACGTTTTCGACTGGGCCTGGGCCAATGCCTACCAACAGCATGGCTTGGCCTATTACCCCAAAGCCGTGATCGCGGCCCCCTTCACGCCCGTTCCAGGTGCACGCCTGCTGGCGCGCGATGCCCCGGCGCGGCAGGCGCTGCTCAAGACGGTGCTGCGTTGGTGCGACCGGGAAAAGCTCTCGTCGCTGCACCTGCTTTTCGGCGACGAAGCGGATGTCGCCGCCTGCGCCGCGGCCGGCCTCATGTTGCGCCACACCGTGCAATTTCATTGGACGAGCGGCGGCCCGGCGCCGGATGCGGGCGAATCCCGGCGCTGGCCGGATTTCGAAGCGATGCTGGCCGGCATGTCGCACGACAAGCGCAAGAAGATCCGCCAGGAGCGGCGCAAGGTGGCCGAGGCCGGCGTCGCCTTTCGCTGGTCCGCAGGCCGCGATATCGCGGCCGCCGACTGGAGCTTCTTCTACCGCTGTTACGAGCGCACCTACCTCGAGCACGGCAACGCGCCCTACCTCACGCGCGACTCTTTCCGCCGGATGGCGCAGGACATGCCCGAGCACTGGCTGCTATTCGTGGCCGAGCGCGGCCGCAAGCCGATTGCGGCGAGCCTCATCGCATTGGGCGCCCAGCCTCTGCGCGGCCGGCCGCAGGGCGAGAAAGTGGCGTACGGCCGCTACTGGGGCGCGCTGGAGCGGGTGGATTGCCTTCACTTCGAGGCCTGCTACTACCAGCCCTTGCAGTGGTGCATCGAACACGGGTACGACCGCTTCGAAGGCGGCGCGCAGGGAGAACACAAGATGGCCCGGGCCCTGATGCCGGTCAGGACCACCAGCGCCCATTGGCTGGCGCATCCGGCCTTCGCCGATGCAGTCCGGCGTTTCCTGCAGCGCGAGGACCAGGGCATCGGCAGCTACCTGGAACACCTGGACCACCGCAGCCCGTTCCGGCAGACTTGAACACCGGACCAGATTTCGTCATTTGTCATTGCCAAGATGAAAACCCTGAGCGGCCTCGACGCCACCTTCCTGTATCTGGAAACGCCGGAGACGCCCATGCATGTGGGCTCGTTGAACCTGTACGAGCTGCCCAAGGGCTTCAAGGGCAGCTTCCACAAGGCCGTGCGCCAACACATCGCCAAGCGCATGCACCTGGCGCCGATATTCAGCCGGCGCCTGGCCTTCATGCCGTTCGATCTGGGCCACCCGATGTGGGTCGAAGCCGAGCGCGTGGATCTGGACTTCCACATCCGCAAGGTGCCCGGCAAGCAGCTCACGGTCAGGCAGGCCGAAGCGGTGGCGGCCCGGCTGCACGGCCAGCTGATCGACCGCGACCACCCGCTGTGGGAATTCCATGTGTTCGACGCTATCGAAGCACCCGCCGCCATGGGCATCCAGGGCAGGTTGGTCGGCCTCTATTCGAAAATCCACCATGCCGCGCTCGACGGCAAGGGAGGCACCGTGCTGGCCAACGCGGTCATGGACCTGACCGCGACGCCGCGCGAGGTTGCGCCCCCCGACCCGTCGCGCAAAGGCCGGGCGGCCGGCGACCTGAAGATCGGTGAAATGATCGGCGCGGTCTTTTCCAATTCGCTCGCGCAATACGCCAAGCTGGCCAGGTCGCTGCCCGCGGCCGCCACATCGCTGGTTGGCGCCATGGCGAGGCAATCGGTCGCGGGCGGCGGCAAAGGCATCGGGCGGCTGCGGCCCCAGGTGCCCTTCAAGCTCGCGCCCAAGACCATCTTCAACGTCGGCATCACGGGCCAGCGGGTGTTCGCCACGGCCAGCCTGCCGTTTGCGCAATGCAGGGCCATGGCCGCTGCCGCCGGCGGCACTTTCAACGATGTCGTGCTGTGGAGCTGTTCCACGGCGCTGCGCAACTACCTGACCAGGCATGCGACGCTGCCCTCCAAGTCCCTGGTCGCCGCCATGCCGATCAGCCTGCGCGAGGAGAGCAACAAGGAGCTGAACAACCAGGCGACGATCGCGGCGGTGGATCTGGCGACGCACCTGGCCGATCCCCTCAAGCGCATGAATGCGATCCTCGCCTCCACGGCCAAGGTCAAGGACGCGCTCGTCGGGCTCAAGTCGGTACTGCCGACCGATTACCCTTCCTTGCTGTCGCCCTGGCTGATGGGCGGCGCCGGCAGGGCCCTGTTCAAGACCTACGGCAAGGGCGGCATCGCCGGCAAGCTGCCCGCCGTGGCGAACCTGGCCATCAGCAACGTGCCGGGCCCGCACGTGCCGTTGTACCTGGCCGGCGCCCGCATGGTGACGTTCCATCCCCTGTCCATCGTGCTGCATGGGCTGGCGCTGAACATCACCGTCCAGACCTATGCGGGCAGGGTCGATTTCGGCATCGTCGGCGACAAGCAGGCGGTGCCGCACGTGCACGACCTGGCCGATGCGCTGGAGGCGGCGTTCCAGGAAGCCACGGGCCTGTTCCTGCCCGCTGCCGCGCCACTGCCGGGTGCGGCGCCCATGCCGCGCCGCAAGACCCCCGCCCCGGTCAAGCGCAAGACACGCAGCGGCGAGTCTTCCCACTTGGCCGGGCCGCCATGACGGCACACAATGGCGGCATCCGCAACTCCTCAACGTTCATGGCAACTTCGGCACGGACTCCCCAACAGCAGCTTCGCGCGCCAGGCCTGGCCCTGCTCGCGCTCGAATTCCGGGCGCCGCTGGAATTCGGTTCCCTGCTGCCCGCCTGGCCCGCCTTGCAGCGCGCGCCCTCGGGCGATGGACACACGGTGCTGGTGTTCCCGGGGCTGTCCGCCAGCGACGCCACCACCATTCCGCTGCGCGGCTACCTCAACATGCTGGGCTATGAAACCCGCGGCTGGAGCCAGGGCTTCAACTTCGGTCCCCGCGCCGGCGTGCTGCAAACCGCCAGGCGCGGGCTGACGCGCGCCTGCGACGAGAGCGGCCGCAAGGTCAGCCTGATCGGCTGGAGCCTGGGCGGCGTCTATGCGCGTGAACTGGCCAAGGAGATGCCCGACCACGTTCGCTGCGTGATCACCCTGGGCGCGCCATTCGCCGCCCCCCCGAAGGCGACCAACGCCTGGCGCATCTACGAGCTGACCAGTGGCCTGGACATCGAGCGCGACCACGAGCGCCTGGACCTGCTGACGGCGCCGCCGCAGCCGACCACCAGCATCTACTCGCGCAGCGATGGCATCGTGCCCTGGCGGGGCAGCCTCCAGCAGGCCCACCACGCGCACACCGAAAACATCGAAGTCGTGGCCAGCCACTTGGGACTTGGCCTCAACCCGAGCACCTGGTGGGCGGTGGCCGACCGGCTGGCGCAGCCCGAAGGCCGTTGGCGGCCGTTCCAACGCGCCGGCCTGTTCGGATTGAAGAGCTTTATCTACCCCGACCCCAACAGGGATTGACGTTTATCGCTGCTCCCGCTGGTAGTTCGCGATACCGTCCATGATCTCCCTGCGGGCGGCCTCGGGGCCCTCCCAGCCGAGGATCTTGACCCACTTGCCGGGCTCCAGGTCCTTGTAGTGCTCGAAGAAATGCGCGATGGTCTTCAGGCGCAGCGGGTTCAAGTCCTCCGGCCTCTGCCAGCCGCTGTAGATGGCCAGGATCCTGTCGGTGGGCACTGCCAGCACCTTGCCGTCCTGGCCGGCTTCGTCTTCCATCATCAGGATGCCAAGGGGACGGCAGGTCACCACGACGCCCGGGATCAAAGGCACCGGCGTGATCACCAGCACGTCCACCGGGTCGCCGTCGCCGCTGAGCGTCTTGGGCACGTAGCCGTAGTTGGTGGGGTAATGCATCGACGTGCTCATGAACCGGTCGACGAAGATCGCCCCGGACTCCTTGTCCACTTCGTACTTCACCGGGTCGGCGTTCATCGGGATCTCGATGATCACGTTGAAGGCGTCGGGAACTTGTTTGCCGGGGGTGACTTGGTCAAGGGACATCGGTTTTCGTTTCGTCAAGAGAAGGTGAAATAAATCCTGGTATTAACCCTGATTTTACTTTCGCAATTCTTGCTCACTCCCTCAACCGCGAATGCGTGGGGTCTTTGCGCTTATATACTCCTGCGGTTGGCCAATCGTCTCCGCCCCGCTTCTGGGGGCTACGAGGAAGCAACGCAGCGGAGGCACCGCTTGCGGGGCGCCTCTAGCACGTTACTCAATCGAAACAACGTAGGAGAAACTAAAATGACAGGCAATTCGGCGCTGATACTGGCGCTCGTCTGCGGCCTTGCGGCTGTGGTTTACGGGTTCTGGGCTCGCGGATGGATTCTTTCCCAGGACGCCGGCAATCCCCGGATGCAGGAGATATCGGCCGCAATCCAGGCCGGTGCGGCGGCCTATCTGGCGC
>DATMBW010000178.1:0-3268 GCA_035559095.1 Ramlibacter sp. | reverse complement strand
TGGCCGGCCAGTTGTTCGAGGAAATGGGCAAGATCCGTGTCCTCTTCGTCGGGGCCGGCGAAATGGTCGAACTGGCCGCCACGCACTTCGCGGCGCGCAATCCCAAGGGCATTGCAATCGCCAATCGCACGCTGGAGCGTGGCGAACGGCTGGCTTCGCGCTTCGGCGGCGAGGTGATGCGCCTGGCGGACCTGCCCGCGCGCCTGCATGAATTCGACGCGGTCATCAGTTGCACGGCCAGCACCCTGCCAATCATCGGCCTGGGCGCGGTCGAACGCGCGCTCAAGGCACGCAAGCACCGGCCCATGTTCATGGTCGACCTGGCAGTGCCGCGCGACATCGAACCCGAGGTCAAGGAACTGGAAGACGTGTACCTCTACACGGTGGATGACCTGGCCGGCGTAGTGCAGACCGGGCAGGCCAACCGGCAGGCGGCCGTGGCCCAGGCCGAGGCCATCATCGACGCCGGCGTGCAGAGCTTCCTGCACTGGATGGACCAGCGCCGCAGCGTGCCGCTGATCCTGCAGCTCAATGCCCAGGCCGACGAGTGGCGCACGGCGGAATTGGCGCGGGCGCGCAAGTTGCTGGCCAAGGGCGAGAACGTCGACACGGTGCTGGAAGCCTTGTCCAAGGGGCTCACGCAGAAGATGCTGCACGGCGCCATGGCCGAGCTGCATGCCGGCGATGCCGAGGCACGCCAGCGCGCCAGCTCCGCGATCCAGCATTTTTTCCTGCGCAAAGAGCGTTAGCGGCGCTGTCGCGTTACGGGGCGCCCGGGCTGTCATGCCGGGCTCGACCCGGCATTCACGCCATGGATTGCGGATCAGGTCCGCAATGACAGCCCCTCATCAAAACCCGCTCCCTCGATGAAACAGTTTTTGCGCCAACAACTCGAACGCTACCCGGTCCGGCTGAAGGAACTGGACTTCTTCCTGTCGCAGCCGGACGTCGTGGCCAACATGGAGCGCTTTCGCGCACTGACACGCGAGCATGCCGAGGTCAGCGAAGTAGCCGCGCTGTATGAGCGGTTCAGGCACGGGGAAGCCGGCCTGGCGCAGGCCCGGGAAATGCTGGAGGACCCCGAAATGGCCGAGATGGCCCGCGACGAGATCGCCGGGATCGAGGCGCAGCTGCCGGTCCTGGAAGACGAGCTGCAGCGCATGCTGCTGCCCAAGGATCCGGACGATGTGCGCAACACCTTCATCGAAATCCGGGCCGGCACCGGCGGCGACGAATCGGCGCTGTTCGCCGGCGATTTGCTGCGCATGTACACCCGTTTCGCTGAGCGCCAGGGTTGGCGCACCGAAATCGTCAGCGAGAGCGGCGGCGAAGTGGGCGGCTACAAGGAAGTCGTGATCCGCGTCGTCGGCGAAGGCGCATACGGCAAACTCAAGTTCGAATCCGGGGGCCACCGGGTGCAGCGCGTCCCCGCCACCGAAACGCAAGGGCGGATCCACACCAGCGCGTGCACCGTGGCGGCGCTGGCCGAACCGGACGAGGCCCAGGCGGTGCAGATCAATCCGGCGGACTTGCGCATCGACACCTACCGGGCCAGCGGCGCCGGCGGCCAGCACGTGAACAAGACCGACTCGGCCGTTCGCATCACCCATCTTCCCACCGGCATCGTGGCCGAATGCCAGGACGATCGCTCGCAGCACCGCAACAAAGCCAAGGCCATGCAGGTATTGGCCGCGCGCATCCGGGAAAAGGAACGCTCGGAGCGGGCCGCCAAGGAGGCGGCCACGCGCAAGGGCCTGATCGGCAGCGGCGACCGCAGCGATCGCATCCGCACCTACAACTTTCCACAGGGGCGCCTGACCGACCATCGCATCAACCTGACGCTGTACAAACTGCAGTTCATCATGGAAGGCGACCTGGACGAGGTGATCGACGCGCTGCTTCTCGCGCGCAAGGCAGAACAGCTCGAAGAGCTGGAATTGGGCCAGGGAGCCGGCAGGTGACGCTGGCCGCCGCACTGGCCATCGCCGCGGCCCGGGGGCTGGAACGGCTCGACGCGCAGTTGCTGCTGCTGCACGCCCTGGGCCGCCCGCAGTCGGACCGGGCCTGGCTGCTGGCGCACGATAGCGACCAGCTTTCCGATGCGGCACGGGCCGCGTTCCTGGACCTGTGCGAGCGCCGCGCCGGCGCCGAGCCTCTGGCCTACATCGTCGGCCGCAAGGAGTTCTTCGGCCTGGAATTGATCGTGGACCGGCGCGTGCTGGTGCCACGGCCCGAGACGGAGACCCTGGTCGAATGGGCGCTGGATGCTTTGGATTGTCATTGCGGGCTTGACCCGCAATCCACCACGTGGATCCCGGGTCAAGCCCGGGATGACAAACCTTTGGCGATTGACCTCGGCACCGGCAGCGGCGCGATCGCCCTGGCCGTCAAGCGCGCGCGCCCGCAAACCGTGGTCGAGGCCGTGGACTTCAGCCCCGACGCGCTCGAGGTCGCACTTGCGAATGCCCGCCGACTGGGCCTGGACGTGAAGTTCCGGCAGGCCTCCTGGTTGACAGGAAGCTGCGAGCGCTACGATCTCATCGTCGGCAATCCCCCTTATGTGGCCGAGGCCGACCCTCATCTGGCGGCGCTGCATCACGAACCCGTCAGTGCGCTGGCGGCCGGTCCCGATGGCCTTCGAGACATCCGCAGCATCGTTGCGCAGGCGCCAGCGCACCTGCTGCCCGGGGGCTGGCTGCTGCTGGAGCACGGCTGGAACCAGGGCACGGCGGTGCGCGGCCTGCTCGCCGCCGCCGGCCTGCGGCAGGTGTCTACCCGGTGCGACCTTGCGGGAATTGAGCGCTGCACCGGCGGCACGTGGAATGACCTGGGATAATCGGCGCAACATTTACCGGGCTGAAGGCCCTGCAAGGAGATTTCATGAGCGACGTTCAGCAACGCATCGAGCAGCTCGTCAAGAACAGCGACGTGGTGCTGTTCATGAAGGGCGACGCGAACTTTCCGCAGTGCGGCTTCTCCGGCCGCGCCGTCCAGATCCTCAAGGCCTGCGGTGTCGATCCAAAAGGCCTGAAGACCGTGAACGTTCTGGAGGACGACGAGATCCGCCAGGGCATCAAGGAGTACAGCAACTGGCCGACCATTCCCCAGCTGTATGTGAAGGGCGAATTCGTGGGCGGCTCGGACATCATGATGGAGATGTACCAGAGCGGCGAGCTGCAGCAGGTGCTGGGCACCCCTACCCCTTAAATCACAACAACAAGGACGCGCCGCCGCCGGCGGCGCGTTTCGGTCCGGAGCGTAGCGGTAT
>DATMBW010000177.1:0-3083 GCA_035559095.1 Ramlibacter sp. | reverse complement strand
CCGCCAGATCGACGATGCGGCGTTCCAGCCTGAGCTTGCCGGTGCTGATGCGCGAACCGTCAAGGAGGTCCCCGATCAGCCTGGCCAGCTGGGTGACCTGGCTGTTGATGGTTTCCTGCAGCCTGGTGAGTTCCTCTTCCGTGCGGGCGCGGGGAAGCCGCTGGGCGGCCAGCCGCAGCGGCAGCAACGGGTTGCGCAATTCATGGGCGGCCATCGCGAGGAACGCGATCTGCCGGCTGTGCGACTGTTCGGACTGCGCTTCCACCTCACGCGACTTCAGCGCGGCCAGCACGAGCTGTTCGTTCGCCTCGCGCAGATCTCCAATACGGGTCCTGTACTCGGTCCGCGCCAGCCGGCCCGAGGTCAAAACCCGTGGCAGCGCCGGGTCGGAGCGGGTCAAATCGCGCAAACGCCGGTTGGCCGAGTCGGCGATCGCTTGCGCGCGCAACGCCGCGAGCACGAGTTGTTCATTGGCTTCGAGAAGCTGGCCCGCCGACTTGGCGCTGATCTTTTGCTTCAACCGCGCCAGCTCCTGGCGCAGTGTCAGCAGCTGCGCGCGCACCGCGTCGGCCTCCTGGTTGAGCAACGCCAAGATGCCGGCTGCCACGACCACCTTCTGCTCGCTTGGGGGGTCTTGCGCGGGCACTTGCCCCAAGGTGGATTCAACCATCGCCCGGTCCGCTCTTGTGCTGGCGCCGCGTGGGTCGCCCCCCCAGCAATCCCTCGTAGTCGTCCAGCATCCTCCCGATCCTGATGCCGTCGTCGCCGATCCTGAACAGCCGCAGCTCATTGGAATGGGCGCTGTCGCGCACCTTCGCCACAGCCATCACCCGCTGCAGCCGGCTGTCGACCTCGATATAGCGCTGCACGATGATCGCGTCGGTCAGGAAGGCCGTGCCGTACGGGCTGAAGCGCAGGTCGTCGTAGCGGTCTTCCAGTTCCGACGTCATCAGCACCGTCGCCCCGGTGCTGGCCAGCGCCAGCACCATGCGCGACAGGGATTCGCGAAAGTCCTCCCGGAAAGTCGGCGCCAGCGCGAGTTCGAAGCCCGACAGCGAATCGATGACCACCCGGCTGGCGTTGAGCCGGCGGACCTCGGCGATGAGCAGCGTCGCGATTTCGTCCACCGACAAACCTGGCGCCCGTGCGTCGATCACGCCCACCCGCCCGCTGGCGATGAGTTCGGTCAGGACTGGCCCGCGCGACCGGTTGGGGCGCTGCTCGAAGGCCGCGATGACACCGGCTTCGCCGGCGCGCGCACCCTCGACGAGAAAAGCCGAGGCCAGAATGCTCTTGCCCGCGCCCGTCGGGCCCGCGACCAACAGGGAATAGCCACGCGGCAGGCCGCCGCCCATCATCTCGTCCAGGCCCGGCACGCCCATTTTCAATCGCGCATCGCCAGGCGGCACCATCGCGGCGGCGTGCGCCTCGGCCATCCGCGGCGGCGCGAACACCTGGAGCCCGCCGGCGCTGATGCGAAAGGTGTGCAGGCCCGGCAGCGTGGGCTGGCCCCGCATCTTGGTGATCTCCATCTTGCGCACGACGGAGTTGCGATGGACGCTCTGGCGCAACCAGATCAATCCGTCGGCCACGGTGAACACCGGATTGGGGTCGTTGTCGGTGAAGTACTCGCCGATCAGGAAGGTGGTGGCTTGCCAGCTCGTCATCAGCATGCCCAGGTGCTGCACGAATTCCTGCAGCCCGATGAAGGACTTGCCGCTGTCCTGCGCGAGGACGACCGAACGGAACGAGTCGACGAAGACCAGCCGGGGATCATGGGCCTGGACCTCGGCCACGATGCGCTCCAGCACCTTTTGCAGGTCGCCCGTGGCCGTTTCTTCCGAGAGGTTGATGAACCGGATGCAGGCGTTGACCTTGTCGCTGTCGAAGAAATCGAACTGCTGCTGGTAACGCAGCATTTTCAGCGGGGGCTCGCCCAGCACAGTGAAATACAGGGCCGGGCGTGCGGGGGTGGCCAGCGCGAACATGAGCTGGTGCGCCAGTGTGGTCTTGCCGCAGCCGGGCGGCCCGGCGATGACGTTGAACGAGAACTCGGGCAGTCCGCCGCCGAGCACCTCGTCGAATCCTGGCACGCCGGTTTGAAGGCGCGTGATGGTTGCTTTGCCGTTCGTCATGGCGATGTGTCCTTGCCGGCAGGGCCGCTTGAAGGTAGTTCCCACGCATCGCGCAGCAGGCGCTGCGTGAGCGATTCGCCGATCAGGTCGGCCAGCAGCGCGAGGAAGGTCTGCAGCATGCTGTCGTGAGCCGCCGCCGCGTGTTCGGGCGTTTGCAGTGCCAGCGCCACGCGCAACGCGGCGAACTCATCGTCCTCAGCCGCCTTCGTGCTGGCGGCGCCGAGCCACGGGTAGCCTTCGCGCGCCAGATGCAGGCTGCGCTGAAAAAGCGCGGCGCTGCCACGCCGGCCAATGACGGGGGACAGCGCATTGTCGATCGCGTCCCATACGGCGACAGCCGCATCGGCGATCTGCCCGGCGTCCGCCCCGTCGGCCACCAACGGCGAAAGAGTCTTTCCGATAAATCCTCCGCTGGAAAGGTGAAGGTTATTGATGAATTATCCTCTCAGTTCGTACAGCTGTGTCCCCCCGTGGTGAATCGCAGTTGCGCCGTGGCGGTAATGCAAGGATCGGGCAAACCGGTGCATGCCATCAGAGCTCCAGCCGCAGGCTGTGCGTTGCCCCGTCGAGCGGAACGCGCAGCAGCCCCTGCTGCGTGGGGAGCACTTTTTCGTTGAGAACGGCCAGCGAAATCCCACGGCTGCGCCGCGAAGGCGAGACGACGCGGATTTCGAAGCGGGTGTCCTCTACCTGCACGGTGGCTTCGTACCCCGGCCAATCCGGAGGAATACACGGATCGATGACCAGGAACGCGCCCTCGCGCCGAATACCGAGGATGCCTTCGATGCCGGCCCGGTACATCCAGCCGGCGGCGCCCGTGTACCAGGTCCATCCGCCGCGGCCGGCATGGGGCGCGACCGAATAGACGTCGGCAGCGACCACATAAGGCTCGACCTGGTAGCGCGCGGCATCGGCCGGCGTGCGCGCATGGTTGATGGGATTGAGCAG
>DATMBW010000176.1:0-6726 GCA_035559095.1 Ramlibacter sp. | reverse complement strand
CGCACGGCGTTGCCGCAAAGCAGCATGGGCACGCGGCCGCGCAGCCACCTCGCCATGCACAAGCTGGTGGTCAACCAGGTGATGCTGGCAATGGGCCTGCAGTGGCGCGACAGTGGGCAGCCGATTCCCGAGGGCGACGAGGCGCGCGCGGCGATCCGCGCGCTGGAAACCCGCGGACCCGGATCGGCGTATCCGGCGTAAGCTTGCGATTGCCCGGCTCAATCCTCAGCCTTACGGAGGCACGCGATGGCAAACGATCCGATGTATCACGACGGCATGCGCCGTTTGCAGGATGCGCGCGAAACGAGGCCTCTGGCCGACCGGCTCGAGCAGGTCACCGTTCACACGGCCTTCTCCGCCGAAGACCGCGCCTTCATCGAGCGGTGTCCCATGTTCTTCGTCGCCACGGCCGATGCGAACGGCCATCCGGACTGTTCACACAAGGGCGGCTTGCCGGGCTTCGTGCGGGTGCTGGACGCCAGCACCCTGGCTTTTCCCGACTACGACGGCAATGGGATGTACCGGTCCTGGGGAAACCTGCTGGTCAACCCCCACGTTGGCCTGCTGTTCCTGGATTTCGAGACTCCGAGGCGCATCCGCGTCAACGGCACGGCCCGCATCAGCGAGGACGATCCCCTGCGCGGCGAGTACCCGGGTTCCGTATTCATCGTGCGGGTGTCCGCGACGCGGATCTTTCCGAATTGCCCGCGCTACATCCACAAGATGCGGCTGGTCGAGTATTCGGCGTATGCGCCGCGGCCGGAGTACGCGCCGCCGACGCCCGCGTGGAAAACCTTCGATGCCTTTCGCGATGCGCTGCCGGCGCGCGACCGTCCCGGCGGCGGCAAGGGATGAGTCGCGGCTGAGCGGCGCCTGCCGAGCGAGCGCGGGCATCGCGGGCAGTTCGATGGACCTGCGCGGCGGGCGCCGGTGACTGAAAGTTCTGACCGCGAGGCTCTGCCTGAATCCTTTCTTCGCCAAGCCTTCGCCCTGTCCTACAGCCGTTGCGCCACCGTCCGACAGGCACGCTGAGTTCGCCTGCATAGAGTGGACCGGTGGCCCGCCCGCCGGGCGCAGGCCGCGCGTGAAACGCCTTCAACTTCATAGGAGAGATAGATGGGACAGAACCCGAATCGCGATCAGCAGAACCAGGGCAAGGGCTCCGGCCAGGGCTCCGGCCAGCAGGGTGATCGCAGCGAGCAGCAGGACCGCGGCCAGGCCTCCCAGAGCGGCCAGCAAGGGCAGCGCGGCCAGCAGGAGATGGGCCAGGGCAAGGGCAAAGACCAGATGAACCAGGGCCGGGGCCAGGCCAGCCAGGGTGACCGCAACAAGACGTCCGACATGAAGGACGAGGACATGGACGAGGACCTCCCCAGCGGGCAGCAGCAGCAAAAGGGCAGCCAGAGCCGAGATCCTTGAGCGGCCGCCATCGTGAGCAAGCGGCGGGAGGCGAGCGGCTCGTTCCCGCCTTCATCAATTCACTCCGTTTGAAGGGAGCGCTGAAAAATGAAGAACCTGTTGCCGGTGGCCGCCTTGATGGCGGCCGTGGCCGCACTCAGCGCGTGCGAGCGCAAGACAACCGTGGTGAATCCGCCGGGGGCGAGCCCGCCGGCCGCCGTGCCGGCGCCGGCTCCGCCGCCTCCCTCGACGACGGTCGTGCCTGTGCCGGGCCCCGCAGGGGCGCCCGGCCCGGCCGGTCCGCCCGGCGCGCCTGCGCCCGCGCCTTCAACCGAATCGGCAGCGCCCGCCGCCAGCGGCCCCGCATCGGCGACGCGCTGAGCGCGGGCGGCACAATAGCCGGATGCCCGCACAGACTGAGCTGAGCGCCACTGTCGCGGACGTCCTGGCCTTCTGGCGCGAAGCCGGCCCCGGCCGCTGGTTCCGCAAGGACGAGGCGTTCGACACCGAATTCCGAACCCGTTTCATCGGGGCGCACGAGGCTGCGCTGCGTGGCGACTTCGATGCGTGGGCGCGGGAAGCGCAGGGAGCCCTCGCCCTGGTTGTCCTGCTGGACCAGTTTCCTCGCAACGCCTTCAGGGGCACGCCGCGCATGTTCGCCAGCGACGCCAGGGCGCGCGATATCGCGCGGCAAGCGCTGGACACGGGCCTGGACGCACAGGTCGAGCCCGACCTGCGCAATTTCTTCTACCTGCCCTTCACGCATTCAGAGCAACTTGCCGACCAGGACCTGGGCGTGGCGTTCGCGCGCAAGCTCGGCCGCGAAGCCCTGCGCTACGCGAACGTCCATCGCGACATCATCGTGAGGTTCGGCCGCTTTCCGCATCGCAACGCCGTGCTGGGCCGCGCGACCACGCCTGAAGAACAGCGCTTCCTGGACGAAGGCGGTTTCGGCGGCTGACTGGTCGTGGAACGCCGTGAATTCAGGGGATCAGCCCGAGCCCGGCAAAGGTGCTCATCACCGGCCCGCCTTTGGCGGGCGTGGGCGTCAGGCACACCTGCGCCAGGTCGCTATCGTGGAATTCCTCGGTCAGCAGGCAGCTCGCGGCTTCGGCGTGGATGCCGTCCTTGACCAGCGCATAGGTTTCCGGCGAAACCGCGATGCTGCCCGTCGCGGCTGAAGCGGCCACCTGCGCCGCCAGCCATGTTTCGGGCCCGATGAGGGTGCAACAAGCCTGGTGGCCGCTGCGGAAGGTGCCGATATCGCAAATGCCGGTGTGAATGCCCATGCGCAGCTGCAGCTCCGCGGCGCTGCGCTGCAAATCCATCGCCATGCGCACGCAGGCGGTCGGGTCGTCGAACGAGACCGCTGCCGCGCCGTGGACGAAACGGTCCACCGTGCCGCAATGCCGCATGGCCAGCCACTCCACCTCGGCAGTGAAGCTGTCGCGCTCGCGCTCGGTCCAGTTGCCGCTGGTGATCGCTTCCGCGTACAGCACGGTCTGCACTTTTTCCTCGAAATGGATGGTCTCGAGGTCGGGGCCGTGGAACAGGCGTTCCCAGTCAGGCGCGCTCAGTTGCCGCGCGAGTTTTTCGGACAGCGCCTCGATGCGCCGGGATTGCGCGGTGGCGCGCACATGCGCTTCCACGCGCTTGACCACCAGCTCGGGATCGACCGGCTTGGTGAGATAGTCCACGGCGCCCAGATCGATGCCCAACCGCTCGTCCTGCCGGGTGGCCAGCGCGGTGAGGAAGATGACCGGGATGTTCGCAGTGGGGGGATGCTGGCGGATGCGCCGCAGCACCTCGTACCCATCCATGTCGGGCATCATGATGTCCAGCAGCACCATGTCCGGCGGGTTGGGCGACATCACCACCTTGAGCGCTTCCTTGCCGGAGGTCGCCTGGACCACCTCGTAGCGGTCCTCGAGCAACCCATTCATCAGGAACAGGTTGTCGGGCATGTCGTCGACCACCAGGATGCGCGGCACTCTGACGTCTGGGACGAACTGGCTCGTGTTCATGCAATCCCCCTCGGCTGTAACGGAGTGTTGCGATGACAACATGCGGGCGGCGCGCGGACCTAGGCGAAAGAGACGGCCGCCTTAAGGAAATTGCCTAGCAGGTGCGCAGCGGCGCCCGTACGCCGCGCGGGTCAGAGCACGCGGCAGGCCCCCTGCCGTGACGGAGGTACCAGTGTCCCAGGGCCCAAGAGTTTTCCTTCATTGTCGATTGGCTCATTGGCCGGCGGCGTTGAACCCGCCAATGAGCATGATCTGGTCGCCCGCGCGCCATTTCGCCTGGCTCGCGTCGGTGCTCAAGCGCGTCGATCCGTCGCGCAGACGCACAGTGAATTCATAAGCCGGGGGCAAGTTGCCGACGGCGTCGATGCGCCGGATGGCTTCGACGACTCCGCAGGCTTCGCAACGTGTCCTCACGCGAGCCCTGATCACGGCCTTGCTCGCCGCCGGCGCAAGTGCCAACGATTCAGGCAATGGATCCAGCGCCGGCAGTTGCCGAGCGGGTTCCGGCGGGCTGTCCAGCCGCAGGGCGACAGGCACATTCGCCAAGGCCACGGTACTGGACACGACGACTGCGACAAAACACGGCAAGGCGGCCGCGTACAGCAAACGGATCGCCCCGACAAATCCCATTTGGGTCCCCATGGAGGCCGGGCAAGGGGTAGAGGCGTCAGTCATTTGGGGCATCCCTGCGGTTGTTACTAGCGCGGAGCGACAGGCCTGGAGACTTCGCGCAAGACGCCGCCCTGCTGGGCGCTTCCGGTAGTGACACCTTCGCCCTGCATCCGCCGCGCGCAATCCTCACGGTCGCCTGCCGGCAAGGCATTGCAACGGATCATCCGGTTCTGGTCCATTTCGCCGGCGTTGGAAACGTCGAGGTTGCCGCGCCTGGCTTCCTGCAATGCGGCGCCGGCCTCACGCAGGCAGGTCGCGCGGTCCTGGTTGGACTGGCCACTCATGCAGACCGCGCGCTCCTGTTGATAGCGCTGTTGGGCCTGCGACAGTTTCGCGCCCGCCGCGGCCGCTGCGCCGGCGAATAGCAAGCCGACCGTCGCGGCCAGGGTCAAGGCGGACAAGCGCAGGGCCTGGCGGCCACCGGCCGCATTGCGGCTGGTGCGCGCTGAATACAAAGTGGTTTTCATGGGGTTCTCCTTGGGTGGTCAGGCGCCGACGCCGGCCCGTGCCGGGGGCCGAACGCCGATGCGGGGCTATCGCTTGCCGACCTCGTTGCCGATCACTCCGCCGACTGCGGCACCACCGACGGTTCCGATGGCGCTGCCGCCCGTCAGAACCGCGCCGGCGACGCCGCCAATGGCAGCGCCACCCGCGATGTTCTTGTCACGCGTGGACATGCCCGCGCAGCCACTCAAGCCCACCAGCGCAGCAATGGCCAGCGCCCCGGCCGCGAACGCGGCTTTCACTTGAGCCTCATGTCGTTGCCGACGGAGGTGACGCCCTTGACGCCTTGTGCCACGACCACGGCGCGGTCGATATTGGCTCGCGAGCTCACGAAACCGCTCAGCTGAACGCGGCCCTTGAAGGTTTCGACGTTGATTTCGGCCGACTTGAGCATCGGTTCATTGAAGATCGCGGCCTTCACCGAAGTGGTGATGGCGGTGTCGTCGATGTACTGGCCCGTGCTCTCGTGTTGGCGCGTCGAGGCGCAGCCCGCCAAGGTCGTCAAGGCGATGGCGGCGAACAGCACTGATACGCGGTTGAATTTGGTCATGATGAATACTCCGGGTAATCTCGATTGGCAGCCCGGCGAAAACCGCCGGGAGGGCTGACAGCGTCAACACATGCACGGTGCGCGCCGCGCCGCCGGTGGTCTGTGCGCTGCCGTACCCATGAGGATGAACTGTGTAGGAGAAGGCCGCGACATGCGCTATGTGTGCGATCGCACAGACGGCTCATCGATAAGAGCCCACCGTAAGAGCAAGGCCTGTTTCCGGCGACGCACAGCGCGGCATCCCGCCACTCTTCTTCCCGGAACCTTCTCTCCGTCTATTCCTGTGGGTGAGCGCTCGACGCGCATGACGGGCCAGGAACGATCTTTCACCGGACAACACCATGAACAGAAAACTGAAACTGGCGCTGGCGATCAGCGCGCTCCTGGTTGGCACGCACGCCGCCGCGCAAGTGACCTTCTACGAAGGCGAGGGGTTCCGCGGCCGCGCCTTCACCACCGAAAAACAGGTGAACAACTTCGACCGCACCGGCTTCAATGACCGCGCCTCCTCGGTCGTCGTGGACCGCGGCCGCTGGGAAGCGTGCGAGCACGCCAACTTCGGCGGGCGCTGCGTGGTGTTGCGCCGCGGCAGTTACGATTCGCTGGCGAACCTGCGCATGGAAAACGCCATCTCCTCGGTGCGCCCGGCGGACAACCGCAGGCGCTACGAGAACGAGGTTGAAGCACAGATGGAACAGCCGAACTACGCTTGGCGCCGCCGCTCGAATGAACGCGTGTTCGAAGCGCCCGTTACGGCCGTGCATGCCGTCATGGGCCCGCCGACAGAGCGCTGCTGGGTGGAGCGCCACCAGGTTTCCGAGCCTTCGCGTGGCGACCGTAATGTGGGCGGCGCCATTGCGGGCGCCCTCATCGGCGGCGTGCTCGGCCACCAGGTCGGCGGCGGCTCGGGCAAGGACCTCGCCACTGTCGGTGGTGCAGTGGCCGGAGGCGTGATCGGTTCCAACGTAGGCCGCGACAACAACTATGCTTACGGAAGTCGCGACGTGCGACGTTGCGAGAACACGAGCAGCGGCACGCCCGCATACTGGGACGTGACGTACAACTTCCGCGGCCGCGACCACCAGATGCAGATGACGACGGCGCCTGGAACCACGATCGCCGTCAACGGCAACGGCGAGCCCAGGCAGTAAACGCGCGACAGGAACATGAAGAGCGGCCCTCATGGGCCGCTTTTCCTTGAGGCTACGCGTCGCGCGCGTCGAGCGGCAATGTCACCACGAATTCGC
This sequence comes from Ramlibacter sp., assembly GCA_035559095.1. Classification (GTDB taxonomy): domain Bacteria; phylum Pseudomonadota; class Gammaproteobacteria; order Burkholderiales; family Burkholderiaceae_C; genus Ramlibacter. The sequence goes on along the minus strand of DATMBW010000176.1, from coordinate 331 downwards.
TGCCCAGGCCCTTGCCGGCGCTGTGGGCCACGACAGTGCCGCCGTGCGCTTCCACCAGTTCGCGCACGACCGCCAGACCGATGCCCAGGCCATCCTGGTCGTGCGCCGTGGCATGCTCGTCCTGAACGAACAACTCGAATACATGGGGCAGTGCCTGCGCGGAGATGCCGATGCCGTTGTCCGAGACGGTGAGCGTCACCGCATCGCCCGCCGTGGCAGTGACCAGCGAAATCTCGCCACCTTCGGGCGTGTACTTGACTGCGTTCTGAAGCAGATTGGAGAAAACCTGCGCCAGCCGCAGCGCATCGCCGTCCACGCTGAGCGGGCCGGG
>DATMBW010000175.1:0-12342 GCA_035559095.1 Ramlibacter sp. | reverse complement strand
GAACAGGAGCGGCTCGAGGCCTGGATCATGAGCCAGGTTGCCGAAGGCGCGGCGCTGCCGGGGCTGTACCCGCCCAATGCCGAGAACGCGGAGCGTTACCGCAGGTGGGCGGAGGCGCAGGGCAAGAAGTAGCCCGTCATTGCGCCTGGACCCGCAATCAAGTCATGGATCCCGGATCAAGTCCGGGATGACAAAGCCGCTGTCACACGTTCATCACGGCGATGGCGCGCGTGTTGAGGTAGGCCTCCAGCGCTTCCGGGCCGCCCTCGGAGCCGTAGCCCGAGTCCTTGACGCCGCCGAACGGCATCTCGGCCGACGGCATCGCGGGCATGTTGATCCACAGCATGCCCACTTCGACCCGCCGCATGAGCAGGTCGGCGTTCTTCAGCGACCGCGTGAAGGCATAGCCGGCCAGGCCGTACGGCAGTCGATTCGCTTCGGCGATCGCTTCGTCCAGCGTGTTGAAGCTGCGGATGGCCGCCATCGGTCCGAACGGCTCGTCGTTGAACACCTTGGCCTGCAGCGGCACGTCGGTCAGGACGGTGGGCTGCCAGAAGTTGCCGGCGTCGCCGATGCGCTCGCCGCCATGCGCCACGGTGGCGCCATGCTTGACCGCGTCCTGCGTGAATTCCGCCATCGCCGTGAGGCGGCGCGGATTCGCGAGCGGGCCCATCTGGATGCCTTCGGCCAGGCCGTCGCCGACCTTCAGGCTTTGCGCATGCTTGACCAGCGCGGCGGCAAACTCTTTCTTGATGCTCTCGTGCACCAGGAACCGCGTCGGCGAAATGCAGACCTGCCCGGCATTGCGGAACTTGGCGCCGCCGGCGGTCTTGATCGCCAGGGCGACATCGGCGTCCTCGGCCACGATCACCGGTGCGTGCCCGCCCAGCTCCATGGTCACGCGCTTCATGTGCTTGCCGGCCAACGCGGCGAGCTGCTTGCCCACCGGCGTCGAGCCGGTGAAAGTGATCTTGCGGATGACGGGGTGGGGGATCAGGTAACCGGAGATGTCGGCGGGGTTGCCGTACACCAGGCCCAGCACGCCGGCCGGAAGGCCCGCGTCGGCGAACGCGCGAATCAGTTCGGCCGGCGCGGCGGGCGTTTCTTCCGCCGCCTTGACGATCATCGAGCAGCCGGTGGCCAGCGCGGCCGCCAGTTTGCGCACCACCTGGTTGATCGGGAAGTTCCAGGGCGTGAACGCCGCCACCGGCCCGACCGGATCCTTCAGCACCATCTGGCGCATCGCCAGGTTGCCGCGCGAAGGCACGATGCGCCCGTAGACGCGCTGGCCTTCGTCCGCGAACCACTCGATGATGTCGGCGGCGGCCATCGCTTCGCCCTTGGCCTCAACCAGTGGCTTGCCCTGTTCCTGGGTCAGGAGCTTGCCGATTTCGCCGGCGCGCTCGCGCATGAAGCCCGCGGCCTTTCGCATGATCTTGCCGCGCTCGGCAGGCGGCATGTCGCGCCAGGTTTCGAATCCTTTCTGGGCCGCGGCCAGGGCCTTGTCCAGGTCGGCGGTGCCCGCATGGGCCACCCGGCCTATTTCCTTGCCGGTGGCCGGGTTGAACACGGCCAGGCTGCGGCCATCGGCCGCGTCCTGCCACTGGCCATCAATGAAGAGTTGGGTGTTGGGGTAAGTCATTTCTCGTCCTCTGGTAAGAACTGCCTGCAAAGAGGGATATTCTGCGGCAGACGCGCAATCGCCGCCCTGGAAGGATTCCAAGGCATGGGAATTTGTGCGGGATAGCGGTCTACCCATGGGCTCGAGCCGCGGTCCGCGAGCCGACATTTTTACCAAGCAATCGCTTGCTAAAAATAAGGGACTTTGCTATGGTCGGCGTGCCATGCAAATTCCTGCCGTACGCCCCGACGCCGCCAGCGTGCCCAAGCGGCCGCGCGGGCGCCCGCGCAAGACGCTCGAAGACCGCGACGACGGCAACCGGCGCCAGCAGCTCCTGAACTGCGCGGCCAAGCTGTTCCGGCGCAAGGGCTTCGGCGCCACCAGCACGCGCGACATCGCGGCAGCCGTCGGGATGCAAAGCGGCTCGCCCTTCTATCACTTCGAGAGCAAGGGGGCGCTGCTCTATGCCGTCATGGAAGAGGGCATGCGCTCGGCCATCGCGCGGCAGGAGCAGGCGCTGCGGCATGCACAAGCGGCCACGCCAGACGTCGCCGGCCGCCTGCGCATCCTGATCCGCAATCACTTCGACATCCTGTTGGGACCGGGCAGCGATTTCATCCCGGTCATGCTGTACGAGGCGCGCTCGATCACGCCGCGGCAGCGTTCCGCGCTGGCCCAACTCCAGGGCGCGTACGAGGCGCCGTGGATGCCGGTGCTCGATGCGCTCCACGCCGGCGGGCGCCTCAAGGCGGACGTCAAGCTGGCGCGGCTGTTGATGTTCGGGGCGCTCAACTGGTCGGCCCAGTGGTACGACCGCCGCAAGGGTGCCACGCTGGACGAGCTCACCGACGCGGCCATGGCGCTGTTCGTCGCGCAGCCGCAGCGCGGCGATCGAATCTCTGCGGGCCAGGCGCCGCGGTCCGATCTCGCGGGAGCAGCTTCTTGAGCGAACACTACCGTTCCATTTACGCGCCAGGCCTGTTCAAGGGGCAGGTGGTGGTGGTCACGGGTGGCGGTTCGGGCATCGGACGCTGCATCGCGCACGAGCTGGCATCGCTGGGCGCGCATGTGGTGCTGATCGGCCGCAAGCTGGACAAGCTGTTCGACGTGGCCGGCGAGATCGCGGCCGACGGCGGCCGCGCCAGTTTTCATGCGTGCGATATCCGCGAAGAGGAGACGGTGAAGAACACCGTGCAGGCCATCGTTGCCGTGCACGGCCGTATCCACGGCCTGGTGAACAACGCGGGCGGCCAGTACCTCACGCCGCTGGAGGCGATCAGCGGCAAGGGCTGGGACGCGGTGCTGAGCACCAACCTCACCGGCGGCTTCCTGATGGCGCGCGAGTGCTACCTGCAGGCGATGCAGCGGCACGGCGGTGCGGTCGTGAACATGGTTGCCGACATCTGGGGCTCGATGCCCAACATGGGCCACAGCGGCGCGGCGCGCGCCGGGATGGTGAGCTTCACCGAAACAGCGGCCGTCGAATGGGCCCGCGACGGCGTCCGCGTCAATGCCGTGGCGCCGGGTTATGTCGCCTCCAGCGGCATGGACCATTACCCGCCCGAGGTCGGGCCCGTCCTGCGCGAGATGCACAAGACCGTGCCCCTGGGGCGCTTCGGCAACGAGGCCGAAATCTCGGCCGCGGTCGTCTTCCTGCTCAGCCCGGCGGCTTCGTTCATCAGCGGCGAAGTGCTGCGCGTCGACGGCGCGCGGCCGCAGGTCCGCATGGGCTGGCCCATGCCGGTACCCGGCGAAGAGGTCCGGCAGCGCGATGCCGTCAGGCCCTTCGACGGTTTCCATCGGGCGGTCGTGCCCAAAGTTTTCAGGAAGGGCTGAAGCCCATGCCGGTCTACCCCTCCGCATGGAACGCGCAGGGCGCGGCCGCGCAGCAGCGCCGCGAAGCCATGCTCGCGCGCATCGAGCAGCTGCGCTCGCTCGAAGGGCGCGCCGCGGCCGCCTCGGCCAGGTCCAAGCCCGTGTTCGACAAGCGCGGCCAGCTCCTGCCGCGCGAACGCGTCGCGCTGCTGCTCGATCCGGGGGCCTCGTACCTGCCGCTGTGCACCTTGGCCGGCTACCTGCAGGACACCAAGGACGCGGCGCAATCGGTGCCCGGCGGCGGAATGGTGGCCGGCATCGGCTTTGTCGGTGGCGTGCGTTGCATGGTGGTCGCCAGCGACTCGGGCATCGATGCCGGCGCCATCCAGGCCATGGGGCTGGACAAGATCCTGCGGGTGCAGGAGCTGGCGCTGGAGAACAAGCTGCCCTTCATTCATCTGGTGGAAAGCGCGGGCGCCAACCTGATGCGCTACCGGGTCGAGGGCTTCGTGCATGGCGGCGCGCTGTTCCGCAACCTGGCGCGCTTGTCGGCGGCGGGCATCCCGGTGATCACGGTGCAACATGGCTCCGGCACCGCCGGCGGCGCCTACATGCCGGGCTTGAGCGACGTGGTCGTGATGGTGCGCAAGCGGTCGCGCGCGTTTCTCGCCGGCCCGCCCTTGTTGCTGGCGGCCACGGGCGAGGTCGCGACGGAGGAAGAACTCGGCGGCGCGGAGATGCACACGGCGGTGTCCGGGCTGGGCGAATACCTGGCGGAGGACGACCGGCATGCGCTGGGAATCGCGCGGGAGGTGGTCTCGAAACTTAAATTGGGGTCAGACCCCCATTTCTCTTTCCCGCGCCGGAAATTGGAATCTGACCCCAATTTCCCCAATTTCCGGCCGCCGCGCTTCGACGCCGAGGAACTCTTGGGGCTCATGCCGGCCAACCTGCGCGAGCCCGTCGACATGCGCGAGGTCATCGCGCGGCTGGTGGACGATTCGGACATGCTGGAGTTCAAGCCGCTCTATGGCGCGGCAACCGTGTGCGTACAGGCGGCGATCGAAGGCCATCCGGTCGGCCTCGTCACCAACAACGGGCCCATCGACGTCGCGGGCGCCAACAAGGCGACGCACTTCATCCAGCTCATGTGCCAGCTGGGCCATTCCATCATCTACCTGCAGAACACCACGGGCTATATCGTGGGCAAGGAGAGCGAGCAGGGCGGCATGATCAAGCACGGCAGCAAGATGATCCAGGCAGTGACGAACGCCTCCGTGCCCCAGATCACGATCATGTGCGGCGCCTCGTTCGGCGCGGGCAACTACGGCATGTGCGGGCGCGGCTACGCGCCGCGCTTCCTGTTTGGCTGGCCCAGTGCCAAGACGGCGGTGATGGGCGGCGAGCAGGCCGCGCGCACGATGCAGATCGTGACCGAGGCGGGGCTGGCGCGCAAAGGCATCGCCGCCGATCCGCAGCAGTCGAAGGCGCAGTTCGACAAGATCGTCGCCATGTTCGAAGCCCAGGCCGATGCCTTCTACACCTCGGGCCTGTTGCTCGACGACGGCGTGATCGATCCGCGCGACACGCGCGCCGTGCTGGCGTTCTGCCTGGACACTTGCGCCGAGGCGGAGCAAAAGAAGCCGCGGGCGATGCAGTTTGGAGTGGCAAGAATGTGAATTTGCGGGACAGATCAAGAGTTGCGCAGCAACTTTGCTCTGTCCCCAACTGATTAGAGCGGGACAGATCAAGAGCGCAGCAACTTTGCTCTGTCCCCAACTGTTTAGATGAAACCGGACACCTGTACGTGAGTTTTTAGGGCGTTGGAGAGAAGACATGCAATTCACCCACGAACACCTGGAAATCCAGAAGACCCTCAAGCGATTCATCGACGAGGAGATCAATCCCCATGTCGACGAATGGGAAGCCGCGGAAATGTTTCCGGCGCACCAGGTGTTCAAGCGCCTGGGCGAGCTCGGCCTGCTGGGGCTGACCAAGCCCGAGGAATACGGCGGCGCCGGCCTGGACTACTCCTATGCGATGGCCATGGCCGAGGCGCTGGGCCACGTCGAATGCGGCGGCGTGCCGATGGCCATCGGCGTGCAGACCGACATGGCGACGCCGGCGCTGGCGCGCTTCGGCAGCGACGAGCTGCGTCGGCAGTTTCTCGCGCCCGCGATCGCGGGCGACATGGTGGCTTGCATCGGCGTGAGCGAGCCCGGCGCCGGCAGCGACGTGGCCGGCATCAAGAGCCGGGCGGTCAAGGACGGCGACGACTACGTCATCACCGGCCAGAAGATGTGGATCACCAACAGCCTGCAGGCCGACTGGATGTGCATGCTGGTCAACACCGGCGAAGGCCCGGTCCACAAGAACAAGTCGCTGGTGATCGTGCCGCTGCGCGACGGCCCCAACGGCAAGCTCACCAAGGGCATCGAGGTCGCGCAGAAGATCCGCAAGATCGGCATGAACTCCTCCGACACCGGCCTGATCTACTTCGACGAGGTGCGCGTTCCGCAGCGCTATCGCATCGGCGGCGAGGGTCAGGGCTTCGTCTACCAGATGCAGCAGTTCCAGGAAGAGCGGCTTTGGGCCGCGGCCAGCTCCCTGCAGTCGCTCACCAACTGCATCGCCTGGACCGTCGAGTGGGCCCAGCAGCGCAAGATGTTCGGCGCGACGCTGGCCGACCAGCAATGGGTGCAGTTCAAGCTGGCCGAGCTCAAGACCGAGGTGGAAAGCCTGCGCGCGCTGACCTACCGCGCGGGCGAGCTCTATGTGCAGGGCCAGGACGTGTTGGAGCTGGCGTCGATGGCCAAGCTCAAGGCGGGACGGTTGAATCGCATCGTGCCCGACGCCTGCCTGCAGTTCTGGGGCGGCATGGGCTACACCTGGGAGAACAAGGTTTCGCGCATGTTCCGCGACGGGCGCCTGGCGTCCATCGGCGGCGGCGCCGACGAAGTCATGCTGGGCATCGTGGCGAAGATCATGGGCGTCGCCAAGAGGATGCCGGTGTGAATGAGAAATCCGTTCGCCCTGGGCGGCTTCGACAGGCTCAACCCGAACGGGTGCGCAGACTGCTGATCGCCAATCGCGGCGAGATCGCGCGGCGCATCATTCGCACCGCTCATCGCCTGGGAATGGAAACGGTGGCCGTCCATTCCGGCGCGGATGCCCGCGCGCTGCATGTGCGCGAAGCGACCGCGGCGTTCGCGCTGGACGGCGATGCCTCGGCCGACTCCTATCTTCGCATCGACAAGGTGCTTGCCGCGGCCCGTGCCGCAGCGGCCGACGCGGTGCATCCCGGCTACGGCTTCCTCAGCGAGAACCCCGAGTTTGCCCAGGCGGTGATCGACGCGGGCCTGCTGTGGGTCGGGCCGCCGCCGCAGGCGATGCGCGCGCTGGGCAACAAGTCCCTGGCGCGGCAGCTCGCGCAATCGCGCGGCGTGCCTTGCCTGCCTGGCTACCAGGGCGAGGACCAGTCGGACCAGCGGCTCCAGGCAGAGGCGCGGCGCATCGGCTTCCCGGTGATGGTCAAGGCGGCCGCTGGGGGCGGCGGGCGCGGCATGCGCCTGGTGACACAGCCCGGGCAGCTTCTGGCCGCGCTGCACAGCGCGCGGTCGGAGGCGCAATCGGCTTTCGGCTCGAGCGAGCTGCTGCTGGAGCGCGCGCTGCAACAACCGAGGCACGTGGAAGTGCAGATCTTCGCCGATGCGCACGGCCGCTGCATCCACCTGGGCGAGCGCGATTGTTCGGTGCAGCGCCGCCACCAGAAGCTGATCGAGGAAACGCCGAGTCCCGCGGTGGGCGTGGAGCTGCGCGAGCGCATGGCCCGTTGCGCGGTGGAGCTGGCGCAAGCGGCCGGCTATGCGGGCGCGGGCACGGTGGAGTTCCTCGTCGAAGACGGCGAATTTTTCCTGATGGAGATGAATACGCGGCTGCAGGTCGAGCACCCGGTCACCGAGGCGGTGACCGGCCTGGACCTCGTGGAATGGCAGTTGCGCGTGGCCCAGGGCGAACCGCTGCCGTTGGCGCAGGAGCAGGTCCGGTTCGACGGCCATGCGATCGAGGTGCGCCTGTGCGCGGAGGACGAACACTTCACGCCGCATACCGGCACCGTGCTTCGTTTTGGTCACGGCGACGGCGCGGGCGCATCGCTGCGGTTCGACCATGCCCTCTTCGAAGGACTCGAAGTCTCCCCCTACTACGATTCGATGCTCGGCAAATTGGTTGCCCACGCGCCAACGCGCCCGGAAGCGATCGAGCGGCTGGCCGCCGCGCTGGACCGTACCGAGCTGCTGGGCCTGCCGAGCAACCGCCGTTTTCTCGCGGCCTGCCTGCGCCATCCGCAGTTCCGCGCAGGACAAGCATTGATCCCATTCCTGGAGCAGCATGCGGGCGAGCTGCGCGACCTGGTCGAACGGCAGGAACGGCTCGTGGCCGGTGACTGCGCCCTCGCGGCTGTGTTCGGCTCCAGCCCGGGCGAGCGCGGCAAGCTGCCATGCCCGTTCCCGCGGCCGCTGCGGCTGCGGCATCGCGGGCAGGCGCTGGCGCTGCAGGTGCGCGAACTGCCCGGCGGCGCGCTGGAGGTCGAGCAGGACGGTGGGGTCCGGCGCACGGCGCCGCCCAAAGCCGCATGCGTCCGTCTGGACAGCGGAGCCTGGCACATCCAATGCGGCGCGGTCGACCTCTTCATCGAAGACGCCTCTTTCGAGCCGGCCGGCAACGCAAGCGCGCAGTCCGCCGCGAATGAATTGCGCGCACCGTTCAACGGCAAGGTGATCGCCGTCAAGACGCAGCCGGGCGCGGCCGTCGGCCGCGGCGACACCCTGCTGGTGCTGGAGTCGATGAAGCTGGAGCACGCATTGGCCGCCACGCGCGACGGCATCGTCAAGACGGTGCACGTGGCGGCGGGCCAGCAGGCTGCCACCGCGCAATTGCTCGTCACCCTCGAGGCCGTGCAATGAACGCCGAACTGCGGCAGGACATCGGCGCGTTGGCCGACACCGTCAGGCGCTTCACCCTGGAGCGCATCGCGCCGAATGTCGCGCAATGGGAAGAGGCCGGCGAAATCCCGCGCGAGCTGTACCGCGAGGCGGCCGCCATCGGCCTGCTGGGCCTGGGCTACCCCGAGGCGCTCGGTGGAACGCCTGCGCCGTTGGCCTTGCGCAATGGGCTGTCCACGACCATGGCACGCCACAGCGGCAGCGGCGGGCTCATGGCGAGCCTGTTTTCGCTGAACATCGGCTTGCCGCCGGTGCTGCGGCATGGGCTGCCGGAAGTGCAACAGGAGGTGATTCCACCCGTGCTGCGCGGCGAAAAGATCTCGGCGCTGGCGATCACCGAGCCAGGCGCAGGCTCGGACGTGGCGGCCTTGCGAACCACGGCAAGGCGCGACCCCGGATCGGGGTCCGGGGCAGGCCCCGGATCGGGGTCCGGGGCAGGCCCCGGATCGGGGTCCGGGGCAGGGTCCGGCGACTGGGTGATCGACGGCGAGAAGGTGTTCATCACCTCGGGCATGCGCGCCGACTGGATCACGATGGCCGTGCGCACCGGCGAACCCGGCGCCAAGGGAGCCGGCGGCATCTCGATGATCGTCGTACCCGGCGACGTGGCGGGGCTCTCACGCCACAAGCTGGACAAGATGGGCTGGTGGTGTTCGGACACCGCGCATTTGCGCATGGACGGCGTCCGCGTGCCCGCGCGCTACCTGCTGGGCGAGGAGGGCGCGGGCTTCCGGATGATCATGGCCAATTTCAACGGCGAGCGCCTGGGCATGTCGGCGATGGCGCTGGGCTTTGCCCAGGCCTGCTTCGACGAGGCGCTGGACTGGGCCCGCCAGCGCAAGACCTTCGGCAGCGCCCTCGTGGAAAAGCAGGTGATCCGCCACAAGCTGGTGGACATGCGCATGCGCATCGAATCGACGGCCGCCTGGCTCGACGCGGTGACCGCGATTGCCGACGGGAAATTGGAATCTGACCCCAATTCCGAGTGGGTGGCGCAGGTCTGCATGCTGAAGAACCACGCTACGCAGACCATGCAGTTCTGCGCGGACCAGGCGGTGCAGATCCTCGGCGGGATGGGTTTCATGCGCGGCACGCGCAGCGAGCGCATCTACCGCGAAGTGAAGGTCATGATGATCGGCGGCGGCGCCGAGGAAATCATGAAGGACCTGGCTGCACGACAATTGGGGCTATGACAAGAAAACCAGCCACCGCCGCGATGGAGTTCGAGCCGGAGTTCATCGCCGGCCTGAAGGAGATCTTCGAGAAGAAGATCCTTTTCAACCAGGTGCTGGGCCTGAGGATCACCAGCCTGAAGCCCGAGGGCGTGATCGGCCGCATCGACATGAAGCAGGACCTGATCGGCCACTTTGCCTACAACCGCATCCACGGCGGCGTCGTCAGCGCCGGACTGGATGCGATGGCCGGTTTGGCGGTGATGGCGGCGATCGGGGCGCGCCACATGGACGAGTCGCCGCTGCAGCGCCTGAACCGGTTTTCGAAGCTGGGCACGATCGACTTGCGGGTGGACTATCTGCGCCCGGCGATCAGCGAGCATTTCGAGCTGCGGGCGGAAGTCCTGCGCCTGGGATCGCGCGTCGCGTCGACGCGGATGGAGTTCTACGACGCACAGGGCAAGCTGTTGTCCAGCGGGGCGGGGGCTTACATCGTTTCCTGACGCGGCATGGTCCAGCTGGAAGTCGGGACACGCGGCGACTATCCTGAGTACATCCAGCAAACAGCCGGGTTCGGGAAAGAAAGGATGAGCCATGGTCAAGCGCAACGTCACTGTTGATGCGGTGGCCGCGGGCCTTTGCGCGCTGCTGTTGTCCGGTTGCGGCGGTGGAACCATCACCTTCGCGTGCGCCGACGGCGGCTGCATCGTCACCACGGTGGCGGGAACCGGCCAGCACGGCAACGTCGACGGAGCGGCGCTCGACGCGCAGTTTTCGATGCCGCACTCGGTGGCGGTCGACGCGCAGTCCGACGTCCACGTTGCCGACTACGAAAACAACAACCTCACCCGTGTCATTTCGCAGGGCACGGTTTCGACGCCGGCCGAGGATCCGATCTCGTTTCCGCATCCGGCGAATGTCGCGACCGACGCCAGCGGCAACAGGTATGTAGCCGACACCTACGGCAACAGGATCCTGAAGGTGACGCCGGCGGGCGAGACGACCATCGTTGCCGGCACCGGCCAAAGCGGGTCGACCGACGGCGACGCCTCGATGGCCACGTTCAGCATGCCCACCGGGCTGGCGCTCGATGCCCAAGGCGCGCTGTATGTCGCCGACATGGGCAACCGCAAGATTCGCAAGATCACGCTGACGTGAAGGCGGCCGGACGCCCGCGCTGATCCCGCCGGGCGGCAAATTTCGGGAAAGTCAGCCGGCGTACTTGCGCGCCGAGTCGAACATCGCGCGCACATTGGCCACCGGTGTTTCATCCGGAATGCCGAACGCGCCATCGAGGATCAGGTTGCCGCCCTTGTTCCAGACGTTGTCGACCAGGTGCTTGACGGCCGCGTCCACATCCTGCGGCGTGCCGGTCGTCATCATGGAGGGCGACAGATTGCCGCGCAGGGCCACCACATCGCCGAGCACCTCGAAGGCTTTGACCATATCGGTGCGCTCGAACCAGTAAATGCATTTGCCCGGCGGAATGTCCCTGATGGTTTCCAGCCTCTTCGTGCAGTCCGCTTCCCACAGCGGCATGGGAATCACGCCGGCGTCGATCATCGCGATCATCATCTTGCGGAAGGGAGGCCACCAGAATTCCTCGAACTGCTTTTGCGACATGAACGCGTCGGGCGCCCAGTGGATGGGAATCATGACGATCGGGTGGCGCGCCGCTTTGGCGTTGGCGATGGTCATCCGCGCCAGGAAGATCGACGCCTTGTCCAGCACCTGATGCAGCTTGTCCTTGTGACGGAACAGGTCCTTCATCATGCCGGTGGCACCGCGAAAATAGTCGGCGATGAAATCGTAGGGCGAGACGGAAATTCCGGCGTTCATCAGGGGAAAGCCGTGCGCGTTGATCTTGCCGACCCAGTCCATGTGGTGATTGATCATGGCCTCGGCCTCCTGCGCGGCCGCGACGATCTTTTCGAAAGATTCGCGCACGGCCGGCTTGGCGAAGGCACGGATACCGGCGACCAGGCGAAAGTAGTGCAGGCCGGGAAAAACGGGCAACTGGTCGAAGCCGGCAAAGGCGCCGGCGACCCGAGGCAGGTATTTGTGCAGGTAGAAGCCGGTGGGGTCGAAGATGAACTCGTCGTATTCGTCGGCGCTCATGTACTCCCGGTCCAGGTACTGGAAGCACCGGTCGTCGGGAAGGCCGCGGCCCGGCCACTGCAGCTGCTTGAAGTCGATCGCTTCCAGCGAAGGTCCGGCGGCGGTGATGGCCACCAGGGGGCCCACGGCATCCGGCTCGAATTCAAGGACGGCGTCTTCGCAGGCTTTCTTGTTCCTCTCGTAGTCGTACATCAACTCCTTGCAGCTCATGTTGCCGTATTTGGCGAACCAGAAGAAGCCGAACATGGCCACCGGCATGCGGTCCGGCTGCTTGAGGGCAACGCAATCGAGGATGCGCTGCCAGCGGGCGTCATACTGGATTCTGGCTTCAGGCGTTTGCTCAGGAGTGGTCATCGGATTCATGCCGGTTCGTGGGCGTCACACGCCCAGGTATTGTTCGAGTTCGCCCCGCGCGCCGATGAAGGCCTGGCTGTCACGAAAATCGACGACTCTGCGAAATCCATGTTGGGGCGCTTTACCACAAGCCTCACAACGTCGCGCAACACGTCGAAAGTGTAGGCGACGCGCACAGTGCTCAGCCGGCGTACTTGCGCGCCGCGTCGAACATGGCACGAACATTCTCGATCGGGGTTTCGTCGGGGATGCCGAAGGC
>DATMBW010000174.1:0-3722 GCA_035559095.1 Ramlibacter sp. | reverse complement strand
AGCAGCGGGTCGTTGGTGAAGTCGATGCCCGGCACGACGTGGGCGACGTGGAACGCGGCCTGCTCCGTCTCGGCAAAGAAGTTGTCGGGATTGCGGTTGAGGACCATGCGGCCCACCGGTTGGAGTGGCACCAGTTCTTCCGGGATGATCTTGGTGGCGTCCAGAATGTCGAAGCTGAACTTCTCCGCCTGTTCCTCGGTGAAGATTTGCACGCCCAGCTCGTACTCGGGATAGGCGCCCGATTCGATGCGCTCCCAGAGGTCGCGCCGGTGGTAGTCGGGGTCGGCCCCGGAGATCTTCACCGCCTCGTCCCAGACCAGCGAATGGGTGCCCGCCACAGGGGACCAGTGGAACTTCACGAACACCGACTCGCCCGCCTCGTTGACCAGCCGGAAGCTGTGGACGCCGAACCCCTGCATCGTCGCGAAGCTGCGCGGGATGGCCCGGTCCGACATCAACCACATCAGCATGTGCGTCGACTCGGGCATCAGCGACACGAAGTCCCAGAAGGTGTCGTGCGCGCTGGCCGCCTGCGGCATCTGGTGATGCGGCTCGGGTTTGACGGCGTGGACCAGGTCGGGGAACTTCATCGCATCCTGGATGAAGAAGACCGGCATGTTGTTGCCCACCAGGTCCCAGTTGCCCTCGTCGGTGTAGAACTTGACGGCGAACCCCCGCACGTCGCGCGCGGTGTCCTTGGACCCGCGCTCGCCGGCCACGGTGGAAAAGCGCACGAACACCGGCGTGATCTTGCCTGCCTCCTTGAACGGCGCCGCCTTCGTGTACCGGGTCAGCGGTTCATGGCATTCGAAGAAGCCGTGCGCCCCGGATCCCCTGGCGTGCACGATGCGCTCCGGAATGCGTTCGTGATCGAAGTGCGTGATCTTCTCGCGCAGCACGAAGTCTTCCAGCAGCGCCGGGCCGCGCAGGCCGTACTTGAGCGAATTCTGGTTGTCGGAAATGACCACGCCCTGGTTGGTGGTCAGCATGCGGCCGCTCGAATCGACCCGGACGCGGTCCAGCGGTTCGATCGTGACGTTCACGCCTTCGGGCGCGACGCTGCCAGTCTTCCCGGTGCCGTTTTCCTCCGACAGCGTGCTGCCGGTCGCCATGCGCGACTCGGGCTCGCCAGTGGCGCCGCGCTGCGGTGCGATCGCGTTGGCATAGCCGTGCTCGGCGGCCTTGGTCGGGTTGTGCGGCATCTGGGCCGCCAGCGCCTCGACTTGAGCCATTCTTGCGGCGGCGCGATCCGTGCCGTCCGGCTGCACGCGCGCCGGACCGCTGTCGGTGTTGCGGGCGGCAGCCTTGGCTGCTGTCCTGGTTTTGCTGCTGGCAGCGCGGCCATTGGCCGGCTTGTCTGATTTGGTCATGGTGGATCCGATGGGGTCAAGGTTGGCGGAATGAAGCCAGCCACCCTATCGAACCTGCATGCCTGCTTGTGTAGGACTCTGCCCTGTCAGGCTGGTCGATGGATTACGGCCGGGCGATGACGTACGACAGGGCCGTCATTGCGGCGATCAGCACGGGTTGATGCAACATGTACCAGGACAGGCTCCAGCGGCCCAGCCATGCAAGCGGAGCGGCTGCCGCCGGGACGGCTCGCTCAACCCATTGACGCCGTTCGGCCAGCAGCCATTGCCCGGCCGCCAAGCCCCACCACATCACGCCCAGCCAGGGCAATAGCGGCACATAGTCCTCGGTAACCGGCTTGCGATCGATCAGCCCCAGCCAGTTCCATGCCATCTGGTTGAGAAATTCCAGTTCGGGCCATCGCTGATGCGCGAGAACGGCGAGCGGCTTCATTGCCAGCGCAACGGCGCCGGCCAACCACAGGCTGCGGCCCCATCCGGCCGTCAACCGCACGATGACGAGCATCAGCGCAATGCCGTGCAGCACCCCGAAATAGATGAAGCTCCTGGGGAACATCCAGTACGAGCCGGCGGTGACCAGCAGCGCGCACCCGGCGATCTGCGCCCAGCGCTTCCAGAAGCGGCGCCAGCTTTGGTCCTGCGCGGCCGCGACGGCCTGCCCCAGCCCGGCGCAGAACAGGAACAGGCTGACGATGGCCGTACGCTGCCAGGTCCAGAAGGGATCCGTGTAGAAGTTCTGCTTGATCCAGCCGAAATGATTGAGGTCGAAGCAGAAATGGAACACAGTCATCCAGACGATCGCGATGCCGCGCAGCGAGTCGATGGTGGCGAGTCGTCGAGGTGCCATGGGCCGAGTGTACGTAACGGACGCGACATGCTTGCGCTGCCGCGCCGGTGTGTAATTCGGCACCGGCAGCTTTTACTGCCGCGCCCAGAACGGAGGTCCCTGGATGAAAGCAGCTGTCCTCAACGAATTTGGCACGCCCCTCGCGATCGAGGAGCTACCGATCCCGACGCCCGCCGACGATGAAGTGCTGATCCAGCTCGAGGCATGCGGCGTCTGCCACTCGGACCTTCACATCATCGACGGCGATCAACCCGCGTTTCGCGCCGCGGCAAAGCAACGCCTCATTCCCGGCCACGAAGCCGTCGGGCGCATCGTCGCAAGAGGCAAAGCTGTTTCCGAACTGCAGATCGGGCAGCGCGTCGGGGTGGCCTGGCTGTACCAGAGCTGCGGCGCGTGCGAGCAGTGCCGCGAGGGCAACGAGAACCTGTGCCGCAAGGGTGTGATCACCGGGCTGATGGTCGACGGCGGCTACGCGGAATACATGCGCGCCAAGGCCAGCCACGCGGTGCCCGTGCCCGACTCGCTGGGGCCCGAGGAGTCCGCGCCATTGTTCTGCGCCGGCGTGACCGTCTACCGCGCCCTGAAAAATGCCGGCACCGGGCCCGGCCAGCGTGTGGCCGTTTTCGGTGTCGGGGGCCTGGGGCATCTGGCGGTGCAGATTGCTGCTTCCATGGGTGCCGAAGTGATAGGCCTGGATGTGTCCCAGGACAAGCTGGCGCTCGCCACCGAGCTTGGCGCGGCGCGCGTCATCGATGCCAACGATCCGCAGGCGCTCAAGGCGCTGGCCAAGGCGGGCGGAGTGCACGTGGCGGTCGTGACCTCGGCGGCAAAGGCCGCGTTCGACGCTGCGATGGTCGTGCTGCGCCCTACCGGCACCCTGGCCGTGGTGGGCCTGCCGGCGCAGCCCCTGACCTTCGCCGCGCTGGCGCTGGTCGGCCGCGAAATCCGCGTCATCGGCAGCGCCGTCGGCACGCGCGACGACTTGCGTGCCGTATTGGCGCTGGCCGCGGCCGGCAAGGTGCGCTGCCGCACCGAGGCGCAGCCGCTGGACCGGATCAACCAGGTGCTCGACCGGATGCGCGGTGGCGGCATTTACGGACGAGTGGTCTTGCGCTACGGCGATTGAGACCGGTTGCCCGCGCTGGCCGGACGGGCCGCAGCCGCTGCGCCTGCGCACTCCCCCCGATTGACGAAGGGCGTGGCGGGCGCTCCAATCGATTGACGTGTCCTGACAATCAAGGAGAAGACGATGCCTTCCTTGCTTCCCCTGTTCGCCACTGCGCTGGTGCGCGCGTCCATGGCGATCGCGGCCCTGTGCACGGCAGCGCCGGCCTCGGCCCAGGCTGCCGGCAAGACCGAGGTCCTGTGGCTGGGGCAATCCACTACCCGCATCACCACGCCGGGCGGAAAGGTGATCGTGATCGACCCCTGGCTGACCTCCAATCCGAAGACGCCGGCGAATTTCAAGGCGCTGGAGGCGTTGGGCAAGGTGGACCTGATCCTGG
>DATMBW010000173.1:0-5275 GCA_035559095.1 Ramlibacter sp. | reverse complement strand
CTGGTCGGCCTTGCGCCGCATGGCGTCGCTGAAGCGCCCGAACGGGCCCGCATTGCGCGCGATGGCCGTGGCCCGGCGGTCCAATGCCAGGCTGCCGGAGGTTTCCGCCACTTCAGTGTCCAGCACCTTGCCGTCGAAGTTGACGGTCACGATCATGGTGAGTTCGCCATAGAGCTTCTTGCCGGCCACCTCTGGAAAGTTGTGCGTGCCCCTGTCCTCGATCTTGCGCCGCAGGCCGTCGTAGTACACCGCGTACACCTCTTCACGGGTGGACGGGCTGATGTAGCGCCTCTTGGGGCGCGCGTTTTCCTCGTTGATGCGCCGCTCGATCTCGGCCAGCAGCTTGATCAGCTGCCGGCGCTTTTCTTCACGCGCCTGCGCCTGCGGGTTGCTGCTGGGTTGCTTGGGGTCGGGCGGGGGCAGCGCCGCCAGCATCTTCTTGATCTGCGCCAGCAGCAGCATCTGCTGCTCCTGCATCGCCTCGATTTTCTTGTGGGCATCTTCGGCAGAATCGCCCAGCTCCGTCAGCGCCGAAGGCGGCAGCGGCGAAGTGGCGCGGCCCTTGGCGGCTTCGCCGCCGCCGGCCAGCGAGGTCTGTGCGATGGCGCGGGCGGCCTTGTCCGCCTTTTCGTGGGTCTTGGTGTTGACCAGGATCACTTCCAGCGGCGTGTCCTGGAACACGCGGTTGAAGCCCTCGGGGTCCACGAAGCGCACCGTCAGCAGCACCGCATGCACCGCGAGGGAGACGCCGAGCGCGATTTGCAGGGTACTGAACGAGCGCAGGTTCACGAAGCAAATTATCCGTTATCGCGGATGTTTGGCGCCGCGAAAACCCGGCGCGTTCAACGGGGCTTGCAGGCCGTCAACCGGCCGCCGGCGAGTCCGCGACGGCAGGCTCGCCTTCGTCGCTGACATCGACGGCGATGGCTATCGGGCCGGCGACGGGTTCGTCTTCGGCCTCTTCCTCGCTTTCGAGCGGCTCAGGAGCCACATCCAGGCGTTCGAGCACCGTACCTTTCACATCGAGGGTGATCAGGTCGATCTCGCCGAGCTTCACCCGCACCTTGGCGCCGCGCGGCAGCTCCGCGCCGCCCACGGGCAATACCAGCGGCAGGTCGTCGGCGCGCACCATGCGTTCCTTGAACACCACGCCCACCAGTTCGGTGATGCCTTGCTGCTGCAAGTATTTCAAGGTCCAGAAGCGCTCCATGCCGGCCTGGTGGGCGTTGTACGCGGCATACGCGGCGTCGAAGCCCGAAATGATGGAGAACAGCTCGGCATCCTTGGGCTTGAAGGGCGCGGCCAGCGCCGCGGTGCGACCGTGGCGCGCGGCCGCGATGATCTGCCACTGGTTCACCAGGTCGGTGTAACGGCGCAGCGGCGAAGTGCTCCAGGCGTAGCTCTTGACGCCGATGCCCGCGTGCGGCAACGCCTTGGTGCCCATGCGCACCTTGACGCCGGGTGCCATGCTCGCCTGGCTGCGGTAGATCGCCGGCACCCCGAGCTCGCCGAGCCAGCTGCCCCAGGTGCTGTTGGCCAGGATCATCGTTTCGGACACGATCAGGTCCAGCGGCGCGCCGCGCTGTCGCATCATGATCTGCACCTGCTCGTCGCCACCCGGCTCGCCGCCGTCGTTGCCGACCAACTTGAAGTTGTAGTCGGGGCGGTTGAAGGTTTCCGGCTTGCCGCGCACGATTTCGCGCAGCGATTTCAAGTGAGTGGCCAGCCGATGCAGAAAAGACAGCGGGTTCCGAAGGCCGGCCACCGCTTCGGGCACGCCATGGGCGCCGTCGGCCCCGCCTTGCAGCCACGCCTGCGTGACGACCGCGTCCAGCCGGTCGTGCCGCAGGTTGGCGACGATGGGAACGCTTTCGAGCCGGGTCTGCGTCTCTTTCTGGGCGAGCGTCGCTTCGTCGAACGCCACGTACAGGGACACGGCCGGGCAATCGCGGCCCTCCCGCAGCGTGTAAGACTGCACCACGTCTTCGGGCAGCATGGTGATCTTGTAACCAGGCATGTACACCGTGGACAGCCGCTGGCGCGCCACCTGGTCCACCGGGGTCGAAGGCTGCAGCGCCAGGCCCGGCGCCGCGATGTGGATGCCCACGGTGACGGTGCCGGAGCCCAGGCCCTGGACCGAAAGCGCGTCGTCGATCTCCGTGGTGCTGGAGTCGTCGATGGAGAACGCCTGCACCTGCGCCGGCGGCAATTCGTCCCTGATGGCCGGCGGCTGCAACGACGGAAACGCCGTGCCTTTGGGGAAGTTCTCGAACAGGAAGCGTTTCCAGTGGAACTGGTAAGGCGAGGCGATGGCGCCCGACTTCTGCAGCAGCTCCAGCGGCGCGATGTGGGTGCCGCGGGAAGCCTCCACCACCGCCTTGTACTCGGGGGCGTTCTTGTCGGGCTTGAACAGGATCCTGAACAACTGCTCGCGGATCGGCTCGGGGCAGCTGCCCTCGGCCAGCTCCGCGGCCCACGCCGCGATCTGGGCCTGGACCTGCTTCTTCTTTTCGATCGCCGCCAGCGCCTGCTGCAGGATCTCCGGCGGCGCTTTCCTGAAGCGGCCCTTGCCGGCGCGCCGGAAGTAGTGCGGCGCCTCGAACAGCCGCAGCAGCACCGCCGCCTGTTGCGGCGTTGCGGCCTTGTCGCTGAAATATTCGCGCGCCAGCTCGGCGAAACCGAACTCGTTTTCGGGCGCGAATTCCCAGGCCAGCTCGAGCTCGATCGTCGGCGCCAGCGCTTGGGCTTCGCGCATCAGTTCGGCCGGTGACGGCCGGTCGAACTTCAGCAGGATGTTGCCGGCCTTGACCTTGACGCGCTTGCCGCTGTCGAGCTCGACCTGCGCCGAGGATTCGGATTCCGCAAGCACGCGGCCGGCGTGGAATTTTCCGGTTTCTTCAAACAATACGAACATCGCGTCGATTGTCCCATGACGTGCCGCCCGAGGCGTTCACCCTAGATCCAGGAACGCCAGCACTTCCTCGATATGCCGGTCGAAGTCAGAGAGCGCGTGATCGCCGGCCTCCAGCAGCTTGATCTTCGCGCCCGGATAGCGTCCGGCCATCTCGCGCCAGTCCAGCACCTCGTCGCCCTTGGCGATCACGGCGAAGTAGTTTTCGGGGCGGGCGACGGGGCCGCGCCGCAGCGAGCGCAGTTCATCGACAAAGTGCGGCTCGAACACGAAGCGCTCGCCGGGGTTGTGCCAGGCGGTCTGCTCGCCCGTGTATCCGCCCAGGTCGCGTGCCGGATCGATCGCGGGATTGAGCAGGACCGCGCGGCAGCCGGTTGCCTCGGCCACAAAAGTGGCGTAGAAGCCGCCGAGCGACGATCCGATGACGGCCATCGCGCCCTGGGGCCACCGGGCGATGCCCTGCATCACCATGTCCATCGCCGCGCGCGGCGATGCCGGCAACTGGGGGCACCACCAGTGCACCTGGGGACGGTGTTCGCGCACGCGGGCTTCCAGCTTGCGCGCTTTGGTGGACTGGGGCGAGGAGCGGAATCCGTGCAGGTAGAGCAGGTGGGTGGTGGCCATGCCGGATATTCCCATATTCATGGGATCGGGACTTCGCAACGGGGCGTTGTCCATGCATACTGGCGGGGGAGCCGGCTGCATTTGCCTGCCGCAAGAGGGGAAAACAAGATGTGGCGTGTATTGATCGTGGAAGACGACGCGCGGATGCGCGAGTTTTTCGCGGCCAGCGTCAGCCGCTGCGACAGCCTGATCCTGGCGGGCAGCGTGGGCACCGTGACGGACGCGCGTGCCTGGCTGGACGACTCGGCCCATGCCGTCGACGTGTTGCTTACCGACCTGGGCCTGCCGGACGGCAGCGGCCTGGATGTTATACGGCACGCCATGGCCCGCAATCCGGCTTGCGAGGCACTGGTCATCTCGATGTTCGGCGACGAGGAAAACGTGCTGGCCAGCGTCGAGGCCGGCGCGCTCGGATACATCCACAAGGATTCCACTCCGGACGACATCGCCCACGCCATCCTCGAAATGAAGAACGGGGCGTCGCCCATCTCGCCCATGATCGCCCGCCGCGTGCTGGCGAAGTACCGCGATCTGCGCAGCGGTGCATCCTCGAGTGCCCCGGACCCCGGCCGCAAGGCCCAGGCCGAGCCGGACGTGCCTGAGCCCGCGGGCGGGCGGGCCCTGTCCCCGCGCGAGCAGGAGGTGCTGGAACTGATCGCGCGGGGCTTCTCCTACGCCGACATCGCCCGCCTGAAAACCGTCAGCGTGCACACGGTGCAGACGCACATCAAGCACCTGTACTCAAAGCTGGCGGTACGCTCCAAGAGCGAGGCGGTGTTCGAGGCAACGCAAATGGGTCTGCTGCACCCGCCGGGGCGGGCGTGACGGGCACGGCTGCCACGCGCCCATGAGGTTTCACCTGGGGCGGATCCTGGCGGCGGCGGCCTGCGCCCTGCTCGCGACGGCCGCTGCCGCCGCCACCATCGAGTTGACCCAGGCGCGCGCCACGATCACCGTGGACGGCACGACCACGGTTTCAAATGTGGTGCTGCCCTATCACCTGGACCGCGAACAGGGCACCCGCCCGGCACAGGCGACCTTCGAGGTGCGCTTCGGCAGCCCGCAGGACCGTACCCATCTGCACGGCCTGTACCTGGCCCGGGTAGGCAACAGAGCCGAGATATGGCTCAACGACAGCCTGCTGGCTGAACTGGGCGATATCGGGGAGAGCAACACGGCCGATTTTTCCAAATCGCCGCAGTACGTGCCGATTCCGGCGCAGCTGCTGCGTGCCGAGAACGTATTCCGGATCCATCTGCGAGCCGACGGCGGCCGGCGCGGCGGGCTGTCTTCGCTGGTGGTCGGGCCCGATCACGAAGTGCTGCCGCTGTTCGAGGCGGCCAACCGATGGCGGATGAGCGCTTCGATGGCCGTTGCCATCTTCAGTCTGATGGTGGGGACGCTGGCGCTGGTCCTGTGGGCCACCCAGGTGGAGGGCAAACCCGGGCCCATCGTGCACGACGGCATCTACCTGACCGCCGGCGTGGCGGAATTTTGCTGGGCGCTGCGCGTGGGTGACACCGCCATCGTCAATGCTCCTCTGCCCTGGCCGGCCTGGGGGGTGGTGGCGACGGCCGCGTTCGCGGGCTGGATCGCCGGCATAGCCCTGTTTTGCCACCATGCCGCCGGCTGGGACCGCCACCCGACCATGGCGTGGATGCGGATCGCCATGGTGGTGCTGTTCGCCAGCTCGATCCCGGCCTCGTGGCTGGCCTACACGTTGCACCAGCCCCTGCTCCT
>DATMBW010000172.1:0-4672 GCA_035559095.1 Ramlibacter sp. | reverse complement strand
GCCGCCCCGTGTCCGCGATCATCTCCATGCACAACTGCATCTCGCGGTAGGTGGGCCCGCCGGGCACGCCGGTGCCCACGCCCGGGGCATCCAGCGGATCAAGGCAATCGAGGTCGAAGCTCACATGCAGGTGGGTGTCCTCGTCCACATCGTGCAACGCTTCGGTCATGGTGTTGCGCATGCCATGCTCGTCGATGTGGCGCATATCGAAGACCTGCAGGCCCAGCAGCCGGATCGCCTGTTTTTCCTCGGCGTCGACGCTGCGGATGCCGATGAACTCGATGTCCTGTGGCGCAACGGCCGCCGGCGCTCCGCTCCAGCCGACCAGCGCTGGCGGCCCGTGGCCCAGCAGGCACGCGACCGGCATGCCATGCAGGTTGCCCGAGGGGCTGATCGCTTCGGTGTTCACGTCGGTGTGGGCATCCAGCCAGATCACGCGCAGTTTCTTCTTCGCCTGCCGGCAATGGCGCGCCACGGCGCTGATCGACCCGATCGCAAGGCAGTGGTCACCGCCCATCAGCAGCGGCACCCGGCCGGCGCCGAGCGAGCGCGCGACGGCGTCGAACACCGACCGGTTCCAGGCCACCACTTCGTCGAGGTTGCGCAGCCCGCCGCTGGGCATCACCCAGGGATTGGGCGGCCCGGCCAGGTTGCCCTCGTCGATCACGTTCAGCTTGTGCGATCTCAGCGCTTCCACCAGGCCGGCCACCCGCAAGGCATCCGGGCCCATGCCGGCGCCGCGCACGCTGGCACCCACGTCGGTGGGCGCGCCGATCAGCCAGACGGTTTTCATGGCGGCATTTTGCTGTGAGGCAAGCTGTTGCGGGGCCGCAAGCATGCTACAGGCAGCCTCAGCGCACGAACTGCAACTTGAACGCGGCGCGGCGCTCGCCCACCTGCGTGCCGCGCGCGTTGGCGACCGCCTCGGCGCGCCAGGGCCGCAGTTCCTCGCGCTGGCGCGCGTCCAGCCAGCCGAGCTGATCCAGCACCGCCACGGTCGCCGCGTGAAGCGCCACGCTGTTGCCGTCGGCGATCTTCACCGCGAAGGCCTGGGCCCGGCTCTTGCTGGCGAAGGCCTGCACCCCATCGGCGCCGGCCTTCGCGACCCAGTCGCCCCGGCCCGCGCGCATGAAGGCCAGGTCGTTGCGGCCGGTGCCGGAAACCAGTTCGGGATGGGCCGTCATCGCATCCGCCAGTTGCGCGAAGCTCCGGCCGAATTCGCCGTCCGCCAGGCCGCTGGCCAGGCGCGCATAGCCGCGCGCGAGGTTGACCAGCGGCATCGCGTAGTTGGGCGCCGAGCAACCGTCGATGCCCATCTTCAGGTCCTCGGGCGCCAGCCCCACCGCGCGCGCGACGTCGCGCCGGATGGCCTGCTGCAGCGGATGGGCGGGGGCGGGGTAATTGCCCACAGGCCAGCCGTGCTGCACGCAACAGGCCAGGAACCCGGCGTGCTTGCCGCTGCAATTGTGGTGGCGCTCGTCGTAGCTGCCGGGCTCGGGCCGCGGCGCGACGCCCAGGTCGGCGAACAGCGGCACATGGCAGCCGCATTGCAGCGTCTTGTACGTCAGCCCCGCCTTGTCCAGCATGCCTTGCACCTGGTCGACGTGCATGGGCTCTCCGCTGTGACTGGCGCACAGCATGGCCACCTGCTCGCGCGAGAAACCCAGCCGCTGGGGACCGCCGCCCTGCACGAACGGCAGCGCCTGCAAAGGCTTGAGCGTGGAGCGCGTAAAGCTGATCCACAACGGATCGCCCGCGTGCGCGACCGGCTTGCCACCGGCGTCGGCCACCGCGACGGCGCCGAAGTGCAGGCATTCCAGGGTGCCGCCGCGCAGCACCTCGATGAGCGGGACCAGGGAAGACATGTTTCCCATTGTCGCCCGGTTGACGGGGCGCCTGCCAGGGGTGATCGACAATCGCCGCATGACCGAACTCCGCTCCCCGATCCAGGCCCAGCTGGTGCAATGGCAGGTCGGCCCCGGCGACACCGTGCGCGCCGGCGACGTGGTCGTGATCCTGGAAGCCATGAAAATGGAGCACGAGGTCCGCGCCGGCACGGCCGGCCGGGTTCGCGAACTGTTCTTCGCGGCGGGCGAGACGGTCCAGGAGGGCGATGTGCTGATGGTCACGCTGCCCGCCGACGCGAACGAATCTGCGCTTGAACCGGCCGCGGCGGCACCGCCCGGCCCCCAAGCCGCAGCGTCATGCCCCGCGGCGCACCGCCCCGACTTGCAGCGCGTGATCGATCGCCATGCGCTTGTGCTCGATGCCGCCCGTCCGGATGCGGTGGCGCGGCGCCACAAGCTGGGCCAGCGCACCGCGCGCGAGAACATCGCCGGCCTGTGCGACGCCGGCAGCTTCATCGAATACGGCGCCCTGGCCGTCGCGGCGCAACGCAGCCGCCGCAGCGCCGAAGACCTGGTGCGCAACACCCCCGCGGACGGAATGGTCACGGGCATCGGCGGCATCAACGGCGACCTCTTCGGAACCGAGCGATCGCGCGCCGTCGTGATGGCCTACGACGCCACCGTGCTGGCCGGCACGCAGGGCATGCGCAACCACCAGAAGACCGATCGCATGCTCGGCATCGCGCTGAAGAACCGGCTGCCGGTGGTGCTGTTCGCCGAAGGCGGGGGCGGACGTCCCGGCGACACCGACATGCCCGTCGTGGCGGGCTTGCACGTGACGACCTTCGCCAGTTACGCGCGCATGAACGGCGTGGCGCCGCTGGTGGGCATCGTTTCGGGCCGCTGCTTCGCCGGCAACGCGGCGCTGCTGGGGTGCAGCGACGTGATCATCGCCACCCGGGGCAGCAACATCGGCATGGGCGGACCGGCCATGGTCGAGGGCGCAGGCCTGGGCGCCTTCACGCCCGAGCAGATCGGCCCGAGCACGGTGCAGCACGGCAACGGCGTGATCGACGTGCTGGTCGAGGACGAGGCCGCGGCCGTTGCCGCCGCCCGCCACTACCTGTCGTTCTTCCAGGGAACGGTGGCTTCGTTCGCGGCGCCGCCGCAGGCAAGCCTGCGCGCGGTGGTGCCGGAAAACCGGCTGCGCGTTTACGACACCCGCGCGGCCCTGGCCGGCCTGGCCGACAGCGGCTCGCTCCTGGAGCTGCGCACCGGCTTCGGCTTGGGCATCCACACCGCGCTGGCACGCATCGAAGGCCGGCCGGTCGGCATGCTGGCGAGCAACCCGCTGCACCTGGGCGGGGCCATCGATGCCGACGCGGCCGACAAGGCGGCGCGCTTCATGCAGCTTTGCAGCGTGCATGGCCTGCCGCTGGTCAGCCTGATCGACACGCCGGGTTTCATGGTGGGGCCTGACATCGAGCAGCAGGCCCAGGTGCGCCATGTCAGCCGCATGTTCGTCGCGGCGGCCCATCTGCGCGTGCCGCTTTTCGCCGTCGTGCTGCGCAAGGGCTATGGCCTGGGCGCCATGGCGATGGCCGCGGGCGGATTCCATTCGCCGGATTTCATCGCGGCCTGGCCCACCGGCGAATTCGGCGGGATGGGACTGGAGGGGGCCGTGAAACTGGGCTATCGCAAAGAGCTCGAAGCCGCCGCGCCGGGCGCGGAACGTGACGCGCTCTACCAGCAACTGGTGGCGCGGCAGTACGAGAACGGCCAGGCGATGAACATGGCCGCCACGCTGGAAATCGACGCCGTGATCGACCCGGCGCAAACCCGCGGCTGGCTGGTGCGCGGACTGGCCTCGGCCACCCGCAAGGAGCCGCCGGGGGCCGGCCACGTCGATACGTGGTAGTGCTTCGAAGGGCCGCCGCCAATGAAAACCGTGCGCATGCCTTCGGGCGATCTGGTGCCGGCGCTGGGACAGGGCACCTGGCGCATGGGTGAAATCCCCGCGCTGCGCAGCCAGGAGATTGCCTGCCTGCGCGCGGGCCTTGACCGGGGCCTGCGCCTGGTGGACACCGCCGAAATGTACGGAGACGGCCGCACCGAGTCGCTGGTGGGCGAAGCCATCGCGGGGCGGCGCGACGACGTGTTCCTGGTCAGCAAGGTCTATCCCCACAACGCGTCGCGCAAGGCCATGCGCAAAGCCTGCACCGACAGTCTGCGCCGGCTCAAGACCGACCGTATCGATCTCTACCTGCTGCACTGGGCGGGCAGCGTGCCGCTGGAAGAAACGCTCGAGGCCTTTACGCGGCTGCAGCGCGACGGCCGGATACGCAGCTACGGCGTGAGCAATCTCGATACGGCCGGCATGGACGAGCTTTGGTCCTTGCCTGGGGGCCGCGAGGTCCAGACCAACCAGGTGCTCTACAACCTCGACCGCCGCGGCGTGGAATGGGACCTGTTGCCGTGGCTGCGCGCGCACGGCGTGCCACTGATGGCGTACTCCCCCCTCGAGCAGGGCCGCCTGCCGCGGCACCGCGGCCTGGTCGATTTCGCAATACGCCGCGGCATGACGCCGGCGCAGGCCGCGCTGGGCTGGCTGCTCGCCAAGGACGACGTCATAGCCATCCCGAAGACCTCCAGCCAGGCACGCCTGACGGAGAACCTGGGCGCCCTGCTGCATCCGCTGGACGCCAGTGCGCTGGCGGAGCTCGAGCGACTGTTCCCGGCGCCAAAAGGAGCGGCGCCGCTGGAAATGCTGTGAACGACCCTCTGCTTGCTCGCGCTGGGGCTTTATTGGCTCGACCGTGCAATCC
>DATMBW010000171.1:0-2044 GCA_035559095.1 Ramlibacter sp. | reverse complement strand
GTAGCAGGGCTTTGTCGGTTCGGCAGGCCTGAAGGCCTGCGCTACATCTGGTCGCGCCTAGCGCAGGGCTTCAGCGCATGTAGCGCAGGGCTTCAGCCCTGCCAGGGGGTGTCGTGTCGCTGTTTGTGACCAAGTCGATTGACGGGCTGAAGGCCGGCGCCGAGAACGAAGGGATGCGCCGCGTCCTCGGGCGCACGGACCTGGTGTTGCTCGGGGTAGGCGCGGTCATCGGCGCTGGCATCTTCGTGCTCACCGGCCAGGCCGCCGCCGCCAATGCGGGGCCCGCCATCGTGTTGTCGATGCTGCTGGCCGGTGTGGTCTCGGCATTGGCCGGACTCTGCTATGCGGAGTTTGCCTCCACGGTCCCGGTGTCGGGCTCGGCCTACACCTACACGTACGCGACGCTGGGCGAGCTGGTGGCCTGGATGATCGGCTGGGACCTGGTCCTCGAGTACGCGCTGGGCGCGGCCACGGTGGCTGTGAGCTGGTCGGGCCACTTTATCGGGTTCATGCACCAGCTGGGCATCTATCCGCCGCCGGCGCTCAGTGGCGCGCCAGGAACGCTGGTCGCGGTCGCCAGCGGGGATCCGGTCACGGCGGTGTTCAACCTGCCGGCGGTGATCATCGTCGGGATGGTGACGGCGCTGTTAGTGGTGGGCATCAGGGAGTCCGCGACATTCAACGCCGTGATGGTCGTGGTGAAGGTCACTGTCGTCGGCGTCGTCATCGCGGTTGGCGTGTTCTTCATCGAGGCGCCGAACCTGCACCCGTTCATTCCGGAGAACACCGGCACGTTCGGCGAGTACGGCTGGAGCGGGATCATGCGCGGCGCGGCGGTGATCTTCTTCTCGTTCATCGGCTTTGACGCCGTCTCCACGGCCGCCCAGGAAGCGCGCGCGCCGCAGCGCGACATGCCGGTCGGCATCCTGGGGTCGCTGGCCATCTGCACCACGCTCTACATGCTGGTGTCGTTCGTGATGGTGGGCATGGTGCCGTACAAGGCGATGCTGGGCAGTCCGGCGCCGATGATCGTCGCGCTCGACGCGGTGTTGGGAAACGCCGCCGCGGGATGGACGACGCTGCTGGGCGTGGTGAAGATGCTGGTGGAAATTGGCGCGTTGGCCGGCCTCACGTCGGTGATGCTGGTGATGATGCTGGCTCAGCCGCGGATCTTCCATTCCATGGCCAAAGACGGGCTGCTGCCGGCGTTTGCCGCGCGCATCCATCCACGCTGGGGCACGCCGGCTGGCATGACCGTCGTCACCGGCATTGCGGTCGCGCTGGCGGCGGGCTTCACGCCGGTTGCGGTGCTGGGGCAGCTTGTCAGCATCGGGACGCTCTTTGCGTTCGTCGTCGTCGCCATTGGCGTGCTGTTCCTTCGCCGGCGGCGGCCGGATCTCGAACGGCCGTTCCGCACCCCGTGGGTGCCGTTTCTGCCGATCCTGTCGGTGGTGGTGAGCACGCTGCTGATGTTGAGCCTGCCCTGGGCCACCTGGGAGCGCCTGCTGATCTGGATGGCGCTGGGGTTGGCGATTTACGCCGCCTATGGGTACCGGCACAGCAAGTTGAGACGCTGACCTTGGGCTACGATGGCCGCTGATGGCGGTCATCTGCAAGCATTTCGGCGTGTGCGGCGGCTGCCAGTCGCAGGACGTGCCGTATCCCGAGCAGCGCGCACGCAAGCGGCGCGCGGTGCAGGAACTGCTC
The DNA here is from genome assembly GCA_035559095.1 of Ramlibacter sp. Classification (GTDB taxonomy): domain Bacteria; phylum Pseudomonadota; class Gammaproteobacteria; order Burkholderiales; family Burkholderiaceae_C; genus Ramlibacter. The sequence continues at coordinate 337 of DATMBW010000171.1, read as the reverse complement.
TGGCATGCCGCGGGTCTTCAGCGGCCGGCGGTGGAACCGGTGATCGGCATGGCGGCCGGCGAAGACGGGATGCCACGGCATTTCAGGCACAAAGCTGCCTTCGTCTTCGCGCCGAAGGACGCGCGCGGGCGAGGCCTCGTCATGGGGCACTACGCGTTCCGGTCGCGCCGCGTCGTGCCGGTGGTCGAATGCCCGGTGCAGAGCGTCCGCGCGAACGCATTGGCGTTTGCCCTGCGCGATCACCTGTCACGCGCGCAGGTGACGGCGGCCGGCCCTCGCCTGGAAGGCATCCTGCGCCACGTCGTCATTCGCACGACGCACGACGAGCGCGAGGCGT
>DATMBW010000170.1:0-4532 GCA_035559095.1 Ramlibacter sp. | reverse complement strand
AGCTGATGGAGTTGCTGGCGGTGATGGTCGAGGGCAGGGGCGCACTGGTCACGCCGGCAAAAGTGAAGTTGCCCGCGCGTGCCACGCCGTTGGCGTTGAATGGATCGAAGTAGATGCTGTTCCAGTGCGTCGGGACGAAGTCATGCCCCAGGCGCAGTTCGCCCAGGCGATTGGCCACGCTCACATAGGACACGCGGTCGAACTTGAAGCCCTCCCTGCCTGCGAGGGCCGCAGCGACGCCGCTGGGCTGGTTGTTTGAATTGGTCGGCCGCCCCTCGCCGACGTCGGGATTGATGCTGCCCTCTAGCCAGAAGCCCGCCCACATGCCGCCACCCAGATCCTCTATGCCGCGAAAGCCCAAGCGGCTGGTGGACAGCCCCCCGTTGCCCACCATGGTGCTCGTTCCGACGCCCCCCGCGTCGAAGCGCTGGACGTTCACGTCCACCACCCCGAACATGGTCAGGCTGCTGGACTGGGCCTGCGCCGCACTACACGCCAGGGCGATGGCCGACAGCAAAAATACTTTCCTCATCTCACTCGTCTCCTCTTTGGTTAAGAAAAACCTGCCCCTGTTCGATACCTTGCTCCCGCCGCCTTGAGATGGCGAACGGGTAGAGGTTCCCTCTTATGTTTTCAGTTCGACTCCGCGGGTCCGGTGCGCACCAGAACCGCACCTTCGGACAACGGACCCACAGTGCGCCGGTATTGCTGCAGCCAGCCGACGTCATGCGCCGGAGCCGGCGCGCGCCACTGCGCCCGGCGGCTTTCCCACTGGGCTTCGGTCAGGTCCGCATCCACCCGGCGGGTGTCCAGGTCGATGGTGATGATGTCGCCGTCCTGCACCAGTCCTAGCGGGCCACCTGTCGCCGCTTCGGGCGAAAGCTCGGCCACCACCAGCCCCTTGCAGACCAGGCCCGACAAGTGGCCATCCGTGAGCATCGCGACCACGTCGCCCAGGCCGGCGCCGTCGATTGCGAACACGACACGCGATGCGCCGCCGCCCATGGCCGGCCCGCCGCACACGCCGGTGCCGCGCATCACCACCACCTGTCCCGGCTGGATGCGCCCGTCCTTGATCGCGGCAATGGCCTCGTCGCTGGTCCAGAAGCAGATCGCCGGGCCGGTGAAACGGCGTTGCTTGCGCGGGGCGATGCCCGGCTTGGTCAGGCCCGACTCCGGCGCCAGGTTGCCGCGCATCAGCACGATGGCCGGGCGCGAAGCGACCGGGCTGGCGATGGGTCGAATCACCTCAGGGTCGGACACGGCCTCCGCGCGCAAGTTGTCGGCGACGGTGCCGCCGCTGACCGTGCGGGCGCCGGTATCCAGCAGCGGCCCAAGCTGCTTCATCAGCGCCCGGCAGCCGCCCGCCGCCTCGAACTGCTCGATCGTGTGCTCGCCGATCGGGCGCACGCCGGCCAGCACCGGCGTCTGCGGGCCGAACTGCTCGAACAGGCTGTAGACATCCACGCCGCACTGCCCTTCCGTCGATACGGCCTGCAGGTGCTTGACGCTGTTGAGCGACCCTCCGACGGCAAGCACCGAACGGACCGCGTTGCCGAATGCGCCCGCCGTCAGGATGTCGCGCGGCTTGCAGTCGTCCCACACCATCTGCACGATCCGCGCGCCGGCGGCACGCACATCGTCCATCATCTTGGCGCTGTTCGCGGCGACCGGCGCGCTGCCGGGCAGCGCCATGCCGAGCGCCTCGCAGACGATGTGCATGGAGTTCGCGGTTCCCATTCCGGAACACACGCCGGGGCTGCGGATCGCTTCGCGGCTCATGCCAACGAGCTCCTCGACGGGCAAGTTGCCGGCCACGGCGTGCATGGAGCCGATGAACACGTCCTCGATGTCAACATGCTTGCCGTTGTATTCGCCGCTGGCCTGGTAGCCGCAGGGCACCATGATGGTGGGGATGTTCAGCCGCGCCGCGGCCATGAGCTGGCCGGGCACCGTCTTGTCGCACGAGGTGAGGCAGACCATTCCGTCCAGCTGCGCCCCCTCCACCGCGACCTCGATGTCGTTGGTCACCAGGTCGCGCGCGCCGAGCATGTAGGCGCCCCGCGCGCCGGCGCCGGTGATGAAATCGCTGGGCGCGGCGGTGCGGATCTCGAACGGCACGCCCCCAGCGGCGCGGATCGCTTCCTTCAGCTCTTTCGCCACGCCATCGAGGTGGCTGAAACAGGCGGCCAGCTCGGATGAACTGTTGACGATGGCGATCTTGGGTTTTTCGCAGTCCGCCTCGGGAATGCCGAGCGCACGCCAGTGGGCGTTGCGCACCGACCAGAGGTAGGAACCGCGCGGGAAATTGCTGCGCAGCTTGCGGGTCGTCACTGGATAGGTTCCTTCAGCGTTGGGCCGGATCAGTCGTCGCGCTCAATTGAGCTTGGCACCGGTCGACTTGACGACCGGTTCCCACTTTTTCATCTCGGCCTGGATGTAGGCGTTGTATTCCTCGGGGGTGGAGCCGATCGACTCCTGCCCGATCGACTTGACGCGCTCGGCCACGTCGGGCAGTTTCAGCACCGCGGCAAAGTCGTCACGGATGCGGCGAACGAGCTCGGGCGGCGTGCCCCCGCGGGCCACCAGGCCGAACGCGCCCGAAAAATCGTAGCCGGGCACCGCCGCGGCCATGACCGGCACGCCCGGCGTCAGTTCCGATGGCTGGGCCCCCATGGTGGCGATGATCTTCATCTTGCCCTGTTTCGCATGGTCGACGGTGCTTTGCAGCACCGGGTCGATCATCAGCGGGATGTGACCGCCCAGCAGATCCGTCAGCGCCTGCGCGCTGCCCTTGTACGCGACGTACTGCATCCGGGTGCCGGCCATGGCATTGAGCAGTTCCATGGCCAGGTAGGACTGGGTGGTCGCCGAGCCGTAGGAAACGCGGCCCGGCTCCTTGCGGGCCAGCTCGATCAGTTCCGCCGGATTGCTTGCCGGGAAAGAAGGATGCGCATACAGCGCCATGTGGAACCGCGTCAGCAGCATGACGCCGGTCAGGTCCTTCAGCGTGTCGTAGGGCAGCTTGCTGGTCAGCAACGGGTTGGTGACGTGCGAGCCGGTCACGATGCCCAGCGTGTGGCCGTCGGGCGGCGACTTGGCGACCACGTCGGTGCCCAGGGTGGTGTTGGCGCCCGGCTTGTTCTCGATAACGACCGGCTGCTTCCAGCGCTCGGACAGCTTCTCGGCCATGTTGCGCGCCAGCGCGTCGGTGGCGCCGCCGGGCGGGAATGGCACGACGATCCGCACGACCCGGTTGGGAAAGCCCTGCGCAGCCGCGGCTGTGGCGGCGACGACCAGCCAGAGCGCGGCAAGCCATGGTTTGATGCGATTCAACGTGTCTCCTCCATTTGCATGCGGGTCGTGTGTGCGGCCTCGTTCCCAGGGGCTCAATCGATCTTGATGTTGTTCTCGCGCACGATCCTCACGAATCCGTCGTACTGCTCCTTGAAGAACGCGCTGAACTGCTGCGCTGTCATGCCATACCCGTCGAAGCCCTGTGCGACGAGCTGCTCCTTCACGTCGGGACGCTTGAGCACGTTCTGCAGCTCCATGCTGAGCCTGTTCACGATCTCGGGGGGCATCCCGGCCGGGCCGAAGATGCCGGCCCAGGGCCGGATGGTCAGCGATCCCAGGCCCGCTTCGGCGGCGGTGGGCACGTCCGGCAGCAAAGGGCTGCGCTGCGGCTGCAGGGTGAGCAGCGCCTTCGCGCGGCCGTCCTTCACGAAGCCGGGGGCCGTCGTGCCGGTCGTCCAGATCATGTGGATGTTGCCGCCCACGAGGTCCGTCAGTGCCGGAACGTCTCCCTTGTAGCGCGCGTTCACCACCTTGCGCTCGCCCAGCAGCTGGATCATCGCCAGCTCCGCGGCGCTGTTGCTCGATCCGGAGTTGAACTTGCCGGGGTTGGCGGCCACGTGATCGAGAAACTGCCTGATATTCGTCACCGGCAGGTCCTTGTTGACGACCAGGAAGACCGAGAACTGGCCGGCCGTGCTGATGGGCGTGAAGGCCTTGAACGGGTCGTACGGTGGGTTCGGGTTGAGCGACGGCACTTTCACCATCGCAGTGTTGGTCCCCAGCAGCAAGGTGTGGCCGTCGGGCGGCGCTTTCTGCACTTCCTGCGCGGACAGAATGCCTTCGGCGCCCGGCTTGTTTTCGACGTTCACCTGCTGGCCGAGCTGCTTGCCCAGGCCCTGCGCGATGACGCGGGCGATGGCGTCGGCCGCACCGCCGGGCGCGAAGCCCACCACCAGGCGCAGCGGCTTGCTCGGGAAGGCCTGCTGCGCAATCGCGCCCACGCACATCGCGGCCGCCGCCAGCGCGATGATCCACTTTTTCAACATTTGTCTCACTCCTTGGCTCCCTGGCAACATCACGCCGCCCGGTTCTTCTTGGTGATTTCCACGATGCCGCGATCGGCATCCACCCGGACCCAGTCGCCCGTCGCTATGCACTCGAGCGGATCGCGGTCGAAGTCGGTCATCGAAGGTGAATGCGTGACCACCGCGCCCAGCGCGATCTTGGTGGTCATC
>DATMBW010000169.1:0-6207 GCA_035559095.1 Ramlibacter sp. | reverse complement strand
CATGACCACGATCGCGATGGGCGCGGGCATGCTGCCGATCGCCGTCGGCATCGGCATCGCCGATCCCAGTTTCCGCTCACCGATGTCCATCGCCGTGATCGGCGGGCTCATCACCTCCACCGTGCTGAGCCTGCTGGTGGTGCCGGTGGTGTACACCTACATGGACGACCTGGAACAGTTCACCAGGCGCCTGCGCGGCAGGCTGCGCGGCCAGGCCGGTGGAACACCCGCCGCGCCTGAGCCACGGCCCGCAGCCGACGCACAAGGACGGGTTGGTTGAGAGCCTGGCTCGCCGTCTGCGCGCTGCTGGCCGGAGGCGCCGCTGCCGTGGCATGGACATCGGGCGTTGCGCTGCCGGACCAGGACCCGGCAGCGCACCCGCTGGCCTGGCAAGCGGTCGGCTGGCCGCTGCGGCCCTGGACGCTGTGGACTTCGGCCTGGGTTCCCACCTCCGCCAGCAGCCTGGGCGGCAACCTGTTGGCGCTGGCGGCGCTCGCGGTGCTGGGCGCGGCACTGGGCGCCGCGCGCTGGGCCGCATTCGCATTGCTGGTCGCCTGGCCGCTGGGGGTCGCGGCACTGACGATATGGCCGCAAGTCACGAGCTATGGCGGCCTGGACGTTCCCGTGCACGCCGCCGCGATGGTGCTGGGGGCGCTGGTGGCGCGCCGTCCAGCGCTCAGGCAGCTGTCGCCGCTGCTGTTCGCCGGGATGGGCCTGAAGCTGGTCGCCGAGCACGCCTGGACCCAGCCGGTCGCGTTCGATCCGAGCTGGGGCCTGAACGTGGTGTATGCGGCGCATCTCACGGGTGCCGTCGCGGGCGCCGCTTGCGGCTGGATCGCGGGCGCGCTGGCGCGAACGCCTGGCCCGGGGTTGCGCTAAGAGCCTGGGCGGCAAGACCCAACGCAGGCCCGTTTCTCCGCCGCCCAGGCTCCTAGCTATTGAGCCGGATGCGCCGCACCAGGTCGGTGGTCGAATAGCCCTGGACGAAGGGAATGGCCAGCGCCCGGCCGCCGTAGCTTTCGACCAGCGCGGTTTCGGCGAGCTTGCCCATGTCGTAGTCGCCGCCCTTGACCAACAGCGCGGGCCTGAGTTCGGCGATGAGTTGCAGCGGCGTATCCTCGTCGAACCAGGTGACCATGCTGACCGACTCCAGCGCCGCGATCACGGCGGCGCGGTCCTGTTCGTTGTTGAGCGGCCGGTCGGGGCCCTTGCCGAGACGGCGCGCCGACGCGTCGGTGTTGAGCGCCACGACCAGGCTCGCGCCCAGCCTACGCGCCTGGGCGAGGTAGACCACGTGGCCGCGATGCAGGACATCGAACACGCCGTTGGTGAAGACGACCGGTTGCGGCAGCTGCGCAAGAAGCCGCGCCGCATCCAGCCGCGGCACGATCTTTTCGAGGAACGATGGAGGTGGCATGCCGCGGCGGATGGCGGTCAGGCCCGCAATGGCAGGCTGGCGGTCATGCCGCGCTGGGCGCCGGCGCGCCGGCCCCCAGGAGTGCGCCCGCCATTTCCTTGCGGTAGCGATTGAGCTCCTGCACGCTCTTGAAACTGCGGTCCATCAGCAGGCTCATGTTGTGCAGGATGCGCTCGACGACCTTGCCTTCCCACACCGCGTCGAAGTCGATCTGCTTGTCCAGCCAGTGCTCCAGCCACTGCGGGTTGGGCAGCCGCGACTGGACGGTGTCGCGTGGAAACAGGCTCTTGTTGACGTGCAGATTGGTGGGGTGCAGCGCCTGGGCCGTGCGCCGCGCGCTGGCCATCAGCACACCGACCTTGCTGAAAGCCGCCTTGGCTTCGTTGCCGAAATTGCCGATGGCGCGCTTCATGTAGCGCAGGTAGGCGCCGCCGTGACGCGCCTCGTCCTGCGAGAGCGTCGTGTAAATATGCTTGATCACGGGTTCCGTATGCCACTCGCTGGCGCGCCGGTACCAGTGGTTGAGCCGGATTTCGCCGCAGAAGTGCAGCATCAGCGTTTCCAGGGGCGGGGCCGGCTCGAACTCGAATCGCACCTCGTGCAATTCCTGCTCGGTCGGCACCAGATCGGGCCGGAAGCGCTTGAGGTACTCCATGAGCACCAGCGAGTGCTTTTGCTCCTCGAAGAACCAGATCGACATGAAGGCGGAGAAGTCGCTGTCGTCGCGGTTGTCGCGCAGGAACATCTCCGTGGCCGGCAGCGCGGACCATTCGGTGATCGCGTTCATCTTGATGGTCTGGGCCTGCTCGTCCGACAGTTTGGCCGCGTCGAACTGCGCCCAGGGAATGTCCTTGTCCATGTCCCAGCGGACGGATTCGAGTTGCTTGAACAGTTCGGGGTAGAGCATGAAATCCTTGCTAGCTGCCCCATTTTAGGCAGGCGCATGAAAAATCCGCGACAAGCAGGCATGCTTGCGGGGTGATGGGACAAAGATATGCCAATGTGGGTGAACTCATGCTGAACACTTTTCGCCTCATCGCGGCGACAGCCTTCCTCGGTTGCCTGCTGGCCACCGCGCCCGGCCATGCTGCCGACACAAGCGGGTGTCCACCCACCCTGAACCACGTGTTCCCCCGCCTGCAGGATGAAAAGCCCCAGTCCCTATGCCAATACGGCGGCAAGGTACTGCTGGTCGTGAACACCGCCAGTTACTGCGGCTTCACGCCCCAGTACCAGGGACTGGAGGCGCTCTATGAGAAGTACAAGGACCGGGGTCTGGTGGTGCTGGGCTTCCCCTCCAATGATTTCGCCCAGGAGAGCGGGGGTAACCGCCAGATCGCGGAGTTCTGCGAGAGCACCTATGGCGTGAAGTTCCCGATGTTCGCCAAGACCAGCGTGCGCGGCAGCCAGGCCAATCCGCTGTATCGCCAGCTCGCGCAGGCGGCGGGACGCCAGCCGCTGTGGAACTTCTACAAGTACCTCATTGCCCGGGACGGCACGGTGGCCGCCAGTTATACGAGCTTGACGCGCCCGGACGACGCCAAGCTGCTCAAGGACGTCGAAAAGCAACTGGAAGCCAGGTAGAGGCGCGCGGCTTTCGAGGTTCACAAAAATTTACCCGCGCGCGGGCACTCTCGCTGGAACCGGACGATTGCGCGCCTACTCTACCCAGCCACGAGGCTGCCTGACTCGTCAAGACAACACGGTTATTGCTGCGAAGCCTTCCGGGAGCAGTTAGCCCGGTTGCAATCCTGGAGCGACTCTTCTCCTCCTCCCTCCTCCCTCCTTCGTTCCAGGGCGCTTCGCGGCATTTTTGTTTTGTTCACCTCAAAGACGCTCCGCGTTCTTGAGGTGGTTGGATCAGATGAGAAAAGCGCGGCAAAGCCGCGCTTTTTCATGGGAGCCGCTCTCCACGTTGTTTCGTGCGGCTGGAGCCCCTGCGGGGTTCAGGGAAATGGCTAGGCGGGTTTGGTATCGGCGAAGCTCTGGCGCTGTATCAGTTTGTCATGCAGCTTGGCCAGGTTGGGATAGCTGCCGCGCCAGTCGATTTCGGGAAAGCGGAAATCGAGGTAGCCCAGGGCGCAGCCGACCGCGATGTCGGCGAGGCTGAGGTAGATCCCCGCGCAAAACGGCTTTTCGCCCAGTCCCTGGCTCATGGCCTTGAGGCTGGCATGCACCTTGGACAGTTGCCGGTCGATCCAGGTCTGGGACCGCTGCGCCTTGCCGCGGCCGGCCCAGTGCGTTTCCAGCCGCGCCAGGATCGCGGCATCCAGCACGCCGTCGGCCAGCGCCTCCCAGGTCTTGACCTCGGCGCGTTCGCGGCCCATCGCGGGAATCAGCTTGCCCACCGGTGAAAGCGTATCCAGGTATTCCACGATGACGCGGGAATCGAACAGCGCTTCACCGCCTTCCATCACCAGGCAGGGCACCTTGCCCAGGGGGTTCGACTGGCTGATCGTGCTGTCCGCGGCCCACACATCTTCCGACACGAACTCGTAGTCCAGCTTTTTTTCCGCCATGACGATGCGCACCTTGCGCACGTAAGGGCTGGAGGTCGATCCGATCAATTTCATGAAAAGCTCTCTGTGGATGTTCGAGTTGTCGCGGTCCGCTCATTTTAGCCAGCGCATCCGGCGCGCCAGGGCCGGCGGCGGGCCCGCCACGTAACGGGCGCGATTCCGCCGCGGCCGCGCGGACTTTTGTGGCAGCCGCACGACATGGCCTGGTGCAGTGTCGCGGGGCGGGCCCGCGCCTACAATTGCCCCATGAAGTTTCCCCACGACCGGTTCTGTTCGGCGCCCACCGCAGGCGCGCTGGCTGCGACATGACGCCTTCCACGATTTCAGCCCTGTCGCCGCTGGACGGCCGCTACGCCGGCCGGCTCGCGCCGCTGCGCCCGCTGATGAGCGAGCAGGGTTATATGCACAAGCGGGTGCAGGTGGAGATCTGCTGGTTCATCGCCTTGAGCGACGCCGGCTTCGCCGAGTTCAAGCCGCTCAGTCCCGGGGCGCGCACTTACCTGCTGGGGCTGGTAAAGAATTTTTCCGAGGCCGACGCGGTCGCCATCAAGGAGATCGAGAAGACCACCAATCACGACGTCAAGGCCGTCGAGTACTGGATCAAGTCCAGGTTCGAGGCCAGGCCCGAGCTCAAGTCGGCCAGCGAGTTCGTGCATTTCGCCTGCACCAGCGAGGACATCAACAACACCGCGCATGCGCTGCAACTCAAGGCCGGGCGCGACGCGGTCATCCTGCCGGCGCTGGACGCCGTGATATCCAAGCTGCGCGAGATGGCGCATGCCTATGCCGGCGTGCCGATGCTAAGCCGCACGCACGGCCAGACCGCCAGCCCGACCACCGTGGGCAAGGAAATCGCCAACGTGGTGGTGCGCCTGGCCGCGGCGCGCGAGAAGATCGCGGCGGTTCGGGTGCTGGCCAAGATGAACGGCGCTGTGGGCAACTACAACGCGCACCTGGCGGCCTGGCCAGACTTCGACTGGGAAGCGTTCTGCCGCAAGGTGGTGGAAGCGCCGGAACCCCTGGGACTGGGCCTGAGCTTCCAGTCGTACAGCGTCCAGATCGAGCCGCACGACTACATGGCCGAGCTGTTCGACGCCGTCGCGCGCACCAACACCGTTCTGATCGACTGGTCGCGCGACGTATGGGGTTACGTCAGCCTCGGCTATTTCAAGCAGGCCCTGCGCGACGGCGAGATCGGTTCGTCGACGATGCCCCACAAGGTCAACCCGATCGATTTCGAGAACGCCGAAGGCAACCTGGGGCTGGCCAATGCCTTGCTGCGCCACCTGTCCGAGAAGCTTCCCATCTCGCGCTGGCAGCGCGACCTGACCGATTCGACCGTGTTGCGCAACATGGGCGTGGCCCTGGGCTACTCGGTGCTGGCCTATCACTCGCTGGGCATCGGCCTGGCCAAACTCGAGCTCAATGAAGAAGTCCTGGCAGCCGACCTCGAGGGCGCCTGGGAAGTGCTGGCTGAGCCGATCCAGACCGTCATGCGGCGTTTCGGGGTGCACGGCGCCTACGAGAAGCTCAAACAGGTCACTCGCGGCAAGACCGTGCGCGCGGAGGACCTGCATGCGCTGATCCGCTCGCTGGAAATACCGGCGGCGGAAAAGGAGCGCTTGCTGGCGCTGACCCCAGGCACCTATGTGGGCAAGGCCGCCGAACTCGCCAGACGGGCTTAGCGGCCCCATGGCGCTTAAATCGACCATTTTCAAGGCCAGCGTCGCGATCGCCGACATCGACCACGCTTACTACGCGGACCATCAGCTGACGCTGGCGCGGCATCCGAGTGAAACCGACGAGCGGATGATGATCCGCCTGGCGGCCCTCGCACTGAACGCGCACCGGGTGCAGACCGAGTGCAGCGGCGACGCCACCCTGGGCTTCGGCGCCGGGCTGTCGAATCCGGACGACCCCGACGTGTCGCTGCGCGACTTCACCGGCCACACGCGCCTGTGGATCGAAGTGGGGCAGCCCGATGACAAGCCGCTGGCCAAGGCCTGCGGCAGGGCCGACCAAGTCAGCGTGTATTGCTTCCACCATGCGGCGGAGATCTGGTGGCGCGGCATCGAAAGCAAGCTGGCGCGGTTGCAGAATCTCAGCGTGTTCCGCGTGCCCGCGCCGGCGTCGCTGGCAATGGCCGCACTGGCCCAGCGCAGCATGCAGCTGCAGGCCACCATCCAGGAAGGCACGCTGATGCTGGGCGACGGCAGCAACAGCATCGACGTGGAACCGTTGCGCTGGAAATAGAGGACACACATGCCAACA
>DATMBW010000168.1:0-4511 GCA_035559095.1 Ramlibacter sp. | reverse complement strand
GGCGGGCGGACAGCAAGACGTCGATACCGCCACCGGAGCCCAGATCGAGCACCGTTTCACCGTGGCGCAGCTCAGCCAATGCGGTGGGGTTTCCGCATCCGAGCGAGGCCAGCAGCGCCTGGGCCGGCACATTGCCGGCCTGATCGCCGTCGTACAGATTCGACGTGATGGGATCGCATTGCCCCGCGCGGGCGGATGCCCCGCCGCAGCACGAGTTCGAACCGCCCCGCGAAACCCTCTCCGCGGCTTGGCCGTATTTCTGCTGAACGATTTCCTTGACTGTCGCGCTTTGATTCATTGGGACCTCCAACAAGTTGTTTGCCTGCTCATTATCTCCATATTTCTATCATAATGCAAATATTGATGTGAATCAACGCCGCGATGGCCGGTTGGGGACGACTTGGGGGCTCGGCCGTCCGTCGTCGAAGCGGCGCGAACCCACCCGCAGGCAAGGAGACGCGGAGCATCGTTGCGCATCGCCGCGCCCGGCCAATTGAATCAATTCAATATAATGGAAACACTGAAATAAAATGGGAATGCCTCAGCGATGAAACCGGCTGTTTCGGACGATGTCGTACGCTTCGCGGATATGTTCGCCGCGATGGGAACGGAGTCCCGCGTGCGCATCATGCAGCAGCTGCTCCAGGCACATCCTGAAGGCATGGTTGTCGGCGAAATTCAGGCAGAGCTCGGAGTTTCGGGATCGACCATGTCGCATCATCTGGACAAGCTGAAGAACGAAGGCCTGGTGGTTGTCCAGCGCGAAGGAACCTTTCTGCGCTATCGGGCCAACGTGGCGGCATTGCAGGAGTTGCTGGCTTTTCTGTATTCGGAGTGCTGTACCCGCAGCAAAGTCATCAACCCGAAAAACATCACCAGGGCGTGAGCTGACATGGACTACCCCGGCAACCTGTTCGTCGTCGCAGCCCCCAGCGGAGCGGGCAAGTCCAGCCTGGTCAAGGCGCTGATGGAACTGGATGCGCGGGTGCAGCCTTCCGTGTCGCACACCACGCGGGCGCCGCGCGGGCAGGAGAAGCACGGGCGCGAGTACTTCTTCGTCTCGCCCCAGGAGTTCGACGCCATGGTGGCGGCGGATGCCTTCGTCGAATGGGCGCTCGTTCACGGCCAGCGCTACGGCACCTCCAAGAAAGCGATCGAGGAGCGCATCGCCCAGGGCGCCGACGTGATCCTGGAGATCGACTTCCAGGGCGCCCTGCAGATCAAGCGCATCTTCGGCAACGCCGTGCTGATCTTCATCCTGCCCCCCAGCTGGGAGGAACTGCGCTCGCGGCTGGAGCGCCGGGGCGAGGACTCACCCGAAGTGATCGCGCTGCGCCTGAAGAATGCGGCCGAAGAGATCGCCCAGGTGAAGGAATTCGATTTCGTTATAATCAACGAGTTATTTGAGCGCGCGCTTTTCGACCTGAAGGCGATCGTTCACGCCCAGCGTCTGAAGTTTTCAGCCCAGCGCCGCGCCCGCGCCGACACTTTCAAAGCCCTCGACATCACCTGATTCCCTGGAGAAGCCATGGCCCGCATCACCGTTGAAGACTGCCTGCAGCAAATCCCCAACCGCTTCCAGCTCGTCCTGGCCGCCACGTACCGTGCCCGCATGCTGAGCCAGGGCCACGCGCCGAAGATCGAAAGCAAGAACAAGCCCGGCGTCACCGCGCTGCGCGAGATCGCCCAGGGCAAGGTCGGGCTGGAGATGCTCAAGAAAGTCCCCGGCTGAGCTTGCCGGCATGACAAATGACGCTCGACAGATGACTGAACCGGGGGTTTTCATCCGTCATTGAGCGCAGCGAAGTCATCCGTCACCAAAAAAGCACCGCCAGCCGGTGCTTTTTTGTTGCTGGGCGCAGCCGGAGCGTGCGCACGCTACATTTGAGGTATGAGCGCGGTGCTATCCTCTCCCGGCAAGGGCAAGCGCCCTGATGCGCCTGCCTTGCCCAGCCCTGCCGCGGCCAATGCCGCGGCGGCGAGCTTTGCCGCGCTCACAGCCAAGCTCGACTACCTGGAACCGGCCGAAGCCGAGCAGGTCCGCAAGGCCTACCGCTTCGCCGACGAGGCCCACCTGGGCCAGATCCGCGCCAGCGGCGAGCCTTACATCACCCACCCGATCGCCGTAGCCGCCAAGTGCGCCGAATGGAAGCTGGACGCGCAGGCGCTAATGGCGGCGCTGCTGCATGACGCGATCGAGGACTGCGGAGTCACCAAGCCCCAGTTGATCGAGCGCTTCGGCGCGGCGGTGGCCGAACTGGTGGACGGGCTCACCAAGCTCGACCGGCTGCAGTTCGACACCCGCGAGGAAAGCCAGGCCGAGTCGTTCCGCAAGATGCTGCTGGCCATGGCGCGCGACGTGCGCGTGATCCTGATCAAGCTGGCGGACCGCACCCATAACATGCGCACTCTGGACGACGTGCCGCGCGAAAAATGGCGCCGCATCTCGTCGGAGACACTCGACATCTATGCGCCCATCGCCCATCGGCTCGGCCTGAACCAGACCTACCGCGAGCTGCAGGAACTGGCCTTCGGCCACTTGCGCCCCTGGCGCTACGCGATCCTGCGCAAGGCCGTCACGAAAGCACGCAACCGCCGCCGCGACCTGATCCAGAAGGTGCAGCGCGAGGTGGAAGCCGCGTTCGAGACGGCGGGCATGAAGGTGCGCATCGCGGGCCGCGAAAAAACGCTGTATTCGGTGTACCGCAAGATGGACGAAAAGCGCCTGAGCTTCGCCCAGGTGACGGACATCTACGGCTTTCGCGTGATCGTGCCCACCGTCAACGACTGCTATGCGGCCCTGGGCCTGCTGCACCAGATGTACAAGCCGGTTCCCGGCAAGTTCAAGGACCATATCGCCATCCCCAAGGTGAACGGCTACCAGTCGCTGCATACGACGCTGGTGGGCCCCTCCGGGGTGAACGTCGAATTCCAGATGCGCACCGAGGCGATGCACGTGGTCGCCGAGTCGGGCGTGGCAGCGCACTGGCTTTACAAGGCCAGCAGCCCCGATGGCGAAGGCGGCGACCGGCTGGGCACCAAGTGGCTGCAGTCGCTCCTGGACATCCAGCACGAGACGCGCGACGCGGCGGAATTCTGGGACCACGTCAAGATCGACCTGTTCCCCGATGCCGTCTACGTCTTCACGCCCAAGAGCCAGATCATGGCACTGCCGCGCGGCGCCACGGTGGTCGATTTCGCCTACGCCATCCACAGCAATGTCGGCGACCGCACGGTCGCGGCCAAGATCAACGGGCTGCAGGTGCCGCTGCGCACCGAGCTGAAGAACGGCGACGTGGTCGAAGTGGTGACGGCGCCGGTCTCCACGCCCAACCCGGCCTGGCTCGGCTTCGTGCGCACCGGACGGGCCCGCTCCAAGATCCGGCACCACCTGAAATCGCTGGCCCAGGCCGAGTCGCAGGAGCTCGGCCAGAAGCTGCTGACGCAGGCGCTGCGCGCCGAGGGCATGGAAAAGCTGCCCGCGGACGACGAGGAGCACCGTTCGATCTGGGAAAAGCTGCTGCGCTTCACCGGCAACCGCAGCCGCGCGGAACTGCTCACCGATATCGGGCTGGGCCGGCGCATCGCCAGCATCGTGGCCAAGCGCCTGGTCACCATGCTGGCCGAACGCGGGGAAAAACCCGACGCGCTGCTGATCACGCGCGAGCGTTACACCGCGCACGAAAACGTGTCGCAGGGCGAAATCGTCCTGGACGGCAGCGAGAACGCGTCGGTGCAGTTCGCTTCGTGCTGCCGGCCGGTGCCGGGCGATGCGATCGTCGGCTATCTGGGACGCGGCGAGGGCCTGGTCGTGCACGGCGACGACTGCCCTGTCGCCAGGCGCCTGCAGCACAAGGACAGCGAGCGGTTCATCAGCGTCGAATGGGCGGACGAGCCGGTGCGGCCGTTCGAGACCAGCCTGCTCGTGTCGGTGGAGAACGGCAAGGGCGTGCTGGCGCGCGTGGCCGCCGCGCTCGCCGGCGCCGAAGCCGATATCACGCACGTCGATATGGGAGACGAAAAAGCCCAGGACACCACCGACCTGCGCTTCCTGGTCGCGGTGCGCGACCGCAACCACCTCGAGTCGGCGATGCGTGCCCTGAGGCGCACTCCCTCCGTGATACGGGTGCAGCGCGGCCGGGCCGGCAGCACCGCCTGACTTCGGGCGCTTCCTGCATGGACCGCGCCGGGGCCAAGCCGGAGCGCGCGGCGGGCATTACATGCGCGTGTCGTGCAACGCGCCGCCTCCCAGGTCGGCCATGTCGGGCTTGACCTCGGCATAGCGCAGCACCTTGCCGCCGAACTCGGCGGCGAACTTCCGGGCGTCGGGCTCGGCCGCAAAACTGGCGATGGTCGGCCCCATCGAGCCATGCCGCTTGCTGCCGGCCACGTAGAAACCGGCCTTGGCGTCGAACCAGTGGCCGCGCGGCTGGTTCCAGTCGGCGCGGCCCATGTCCTGCACGAACGCGGCGCGCACCGCTTTCACCTGCTCGGGCCGCAGCAACGCGGCG
>DATMBW010000167.1:0-17496 GCA_035559095.1 Ramlibacter sp. | reverse complement strand
CCCATGCCGCACTGCACCTCGTCGATCATCAGCAGCCAGTCCCGGTCATCGCACAGCCGGCGCACCTGCTGCAGGTAGTCGATGCGCATCGGGTTGATGCCGCCTTCGCCCTGGATGGTCTCGAAGAACACGGCCACGACGTTGCGGTTGCCCTCGGTGGCCTTCTTCAGCGCCTGGATGTCATTGAGCGGCACCCGGATGAAGCCCTCGACCAGCGGGCCGAAGCCCATTTGCACTTTCTCGTTGCCGGTGGCCGAAAGCGTCGCGATGCTGCGGCCGTGGAACGCGTTCTCGTAGACCACGATCTCGGGCCGCTCGATGCCTTTGTCGTGGCCATACTTGCGCGCCAGCTTGATGGCCGCCTCGTTGGCTTCCAGGCCGGTGGAGCAGAAAAACGCGTTGGTCAGGCCCGACAGCTCGGCCAGCGTGGCCGCCAGCCGTTCCTGGTTGGGCACGTGGTAATAGTTGCAGCTGTGGATGATCTTGCCGATCTGGTCACGCAGGGCCGGCACGAGCTTGGGGTGGTTGTGGCCGAGGGTATTCACCGCGATGCCCGCCAGGGCGTCCAGGTATTCCTTGCCATTGATGTCCCACACGCGCACTCCCTGGCCATGCGACAGCGCGATCGGCAGACGGCCGTACGTGTTCATGGTGTGGGGCGATGCCGCCTCGATAAAAGCCATTTCAGTTCTCCAGACAAGCGGTGTTTCCGGCACCGGCATCGGCATTGCGGGCACGCCGGCTCCGAAAAAGCAATCGGCTCAACGAGTGAGCCGCTGAGGCCCGATTTTAGGCACATCGGTTACTGGCGATGTTTGAGGATTGCGCATCACAGCAATGCGCCCTCAGGGCGCGGGGACAGGGTCCCAAACAAAAAAGCCGTCTTGCGACGGCTTTTTTGCTTTTGCTGGCAGCGCACCCGTTTCAAACGGCGAATTCTGATTCATTGCGGGACAGATCTTTAGCTCTGTCCCCAACTGATTGAGCTTGCGGGGGACAGGTCTTTAGCTCTGTCCCCAACCCATCAGAACCCGGGCTGTTTGCCTGAAAGGTCAGGCGGCCGTGGCCAGGGCCTTGACCTTGGCGGAGAGCCGGCTCTTGTCGCGAGCGGCCTTGTTCTTGTGGAAGATCTGCTTGTCGGCCACCATGTCGACGATGCTTTGGGCCTTGGCGAACGCTTCGGTCGCCTTGGCCTTGTCGCCCGATGCAACGGCTTTTTCGACGTTCTTCACGGCGGTACGGTATTTGGAGCGCAGGGACGTGTTGCCGGCGTTGAGCTTGACGTCCTGGCGTGCGCGTTTACGGCCCGACGCGAGGCGCGGGTTCTTTTTCTTGGGTTTGGCTGATGCCATGGGGAGGTTTCCTTGTGTCTGAGGATGATGCCAGCAAAGCCAATCATTATATCGCGCCGCGTTCACTCGGGCGGCGGGGCGCCTGCAGGAGCTCGAAGGAACCCCTGAAGGCGGAAAAGATCACGCCGCCACGGCGTGCGGCCCCTTGAAAGACGCGTCGGCTGCGAACCGGCCGCAATATAAACTCGGCTCCGCACCGACCCCCCTCAATGAGCCTGTTCAAAGCCGCTTCCACCGTCTCCCTGCTGACCCTCGCGTCCCGAGTCACCGGCCTGGTGCGCGACCTGCTGATGGCGGCGACGTTCGGGGCCACCTCGCTGACCGATGCGTTCAATGTCGCCTTTCGCATTCCGAATCTGTTTCGCCGGCTGTTCGGCGAAGGCGCCTTCAGCCAGGCCTTCGTGCCCGCGTTGGCCCACTCCAAGGAAACCGACGGCGATGCGGCCACGCACCGGCTGATCGACAGCGTCGCCACCGTGCTGGCATGGGCGCTGCTGGCCACCTGCGTCCTTGGCGTGATCGCCGCGCCCATCCTGGTCTGGGCGCTGGCCAGCGGATTCAATCGGGAGCCGCACAGCTTCGAGGCCGCCGTGCTGATGACGCGCTGGATGTTCCCCTATATCGGCTTCATGTCGCTGGTGGCGCTGTCGGCCGGCGTGCTCAATACCTGGAAGCGCTTTGCCGTGCCCGCGTCGACGCCGGTGCTGCTGAACCTGTCCATGATCGGCGCGGCCTGGCTGGGCGCGCCCTGGTTCGCGTCGCTCGGTATCGAGCCGAT
Organism: Ramlibacter sp.; assembly: GCA_035559095.1. Classification (GTDB taxonomy): domain Bacteria; phylum Pseudomonadota; class Gammaproteobacteria; order Burkholderiales; family Burkholderiaceae_C; genus Ramlibacter. Next base: position 15,366 of record DATMBW010000167.1, on the reverse strand, counting down.
CTACGCCATGGCCGGCGGCGTGATGCTGGGCGGGCTGCTGCAGCTGGGCGTCCAGGTGCCCGCGCTGCACAGGCTGGGCTTGTTGCCGCGCGTCGGCCTGCGCTGGAGCGCGCTGCGCGCCGCTTGGCGCGATCCAGGCGCCCGCAAGGTGGCGGGCATGATGGTGCCGGCGCTCCTGGGCGTGGGCGTGGCGCAAGTGTCTCTTCTGATCAACACGCAGATCGCATCCTGGCTCGCGCCGGGCAGCGTGACATGGCTGGGCTATGCCGACCGTCTCATGGAGTTCCCCACGGCCATGTTGGGTGTGGCGCTGGGCGTGGTGCTGATGCCGCAACTTGCCAGCGCCAGGGCCGGCAACGATCCCGACCGCTACACGGCAATGCTCGACTGGGGCCTGAGGCTGGTGGTGCTGCTGGCTGTGCCGTGCTCGGTCGCGCTGCTGGTGTTCGCCAAGCCGCTGGTTGCGACGCTGTTCCACTATGGGGCCTTCAAGGACAGCGATGTGTCCCAGGTCGCGCTGGCGCTGGCCGGGTACGGCGCGGGCCTGGTCGGCCTGGTGGCCATCAAGGTGCTTGCCCCGGGCTTCTACGCGAGCCAGGACATGCGAACGCCGGTGCGCATTGCGGTCATGGTGCTGGTGATCACGCAGTTGCTCAACATTGCCCTCGTGCCGATATTCAGGCATGCCGGGCTGGCACTGTCGATCGGCCTGGGCGCGCTGATCAATGCCGGCTGCCTGCTCGCCGGCCTGATCCGGCGGGGCAGCTATCGGCCCGCCCCGGGCTGGGGCGTGTTCGCGCTGCAGGTCTTCGCCGCGAGCGCGTTGCTCGCGGTATTCCTCATGTGGGCCGCGGCCAGCTTCCCCTGGATCGACATGCGGTCCCACGGCTGGCAGCGCGCCGGCCTGATGGCTTCGATGTTGGCAGGGTCGGCTGCTATCTATTTTGTAGCGATCTGGGCGGCCGGCCTGAAACTGCGGCAGTTTGTCACGCGTTGATGCGGGCTGCATCGACTGCAAGCTTGACGGTTGCGGGCCGCTCCATTACAAAGAACCATGCTGCTGAATCTGACCGCTCCGACGCCCCTCGAGTACTTCAGCTCGCTGGTGCAAAGCGACGATCATTTTCCCCTGCTGGAAGCGGCGGCCAGCCTGGCCCAGGACGAGTATCCGGAGCTGGACGTCCAGCAGGTGCTCGGCGACGTGGACCAGCTGCTGTCGCGCCTGAGGCGCCGTTTGCCGGCCGATGCCGCGCCCTTGCAACGCTTGCGGGCGCTCAACCAGTTCTTCTTTCGCGACTTGAGCTTCGGCGGCAACGTCAACGATTACTGCGACCCCGACAACAGCTATCTCAACGTGGTGCTGCGCACGCGGCGCGGCATGCAAATCTCGCTGGCCGTCCTGTGGATCGAACTGGCGCAGGGCCTGGGCCTGCACGCGCGCGGCGTGTGCTTTCCGGGCCATTTCCTGGTCAAGGTGAACCTGCCCAAGGGGCAGGTGGTGATCGATCCCTTCACGGGCCAGTCGCTCTCGCGCGAAGAATTGGCTGAGCGGCTCGAGCCCTACAAGCGCCGCAGCGGACTGGTTGAGGAGTTCGAGGTGCCGCTGGGCCTGTACCTGCAGGCAGCGCCCGCGCGCGACATCATCGCCCGCATGCTGCGCAACCTCAAGGAGATCCATCGCGCCCAGGAAGACTGGCAGCGGCTGATCGCGGTGCAGGACCGGCTGGTGATCCTGCTGCCCGACGCCTGGGCCGAATACCGCGACCGGGGCCTGGCCCATGCGGAACAGGGCCACAGCGCGCTGGCGGTGCTCGACCTGGAAACCTACCTGGTCCATGCCCAGGACGCGCTGGACATAGACGCGATCGCCGACCGCGTGGCCGACTTGCGCCGCGCGAGAAATTAGCCGAAATAGCCGGACACCCGTACGCGAAGGATTTCAGGGCGTCCTGGCTTGTTCGCGGGGGCGCAGCGCCAGCACCGCCAACGCGGCCGCGCTGAACACCGAACCGGCAAGGAAGGTGACCGGGGCGCCCCAGCGGTCCCACAGCAAGCCGGCCAGGCCGCTGGCCAGCAGCAGCGCAAGGCCGCTCAGGAGGTTGAAAAAGCCAAAGGCCGTGCCGCGCAGATCGGCCGGCGCGGCCAGCGCCACCATCGCGGAGAGCAGGCCCTGCGTCATCGCCATGTGCAGCCCCCACAGGGCGATGCCGCACCAGAGCAGCGGGCCGGCCGCGCTGGCGGCCAGCAGCAGGTCGGCGGCGATCAGTACGGCCAGGCCCCACGCCAGCAGTGCCCGGTGGCTCATCTTGTCGGCCAACTTGCCGAACGGATAGGCGCCGATGGAATAAACGAGGTTCATGGCGATCAGCACCAGGGGCGTCCAGGCCATCGCGAGTCCGCCCTGCTGCGCCCGCAGCACCAGGAACGCCTCGGAAAAGCGCGCCAGCGTGAACACCGCGCCCACCCCCACCACCCACCAGTAGGCCGGGCTCAGGCGCCGAAGATTCTCGGGGCGGACCGGGTTGCCGGGGTGCCCGCCGGTCGGCCGGGGCGGCTCGCGAACCGCGATAACGAGCAGGGCGACTGAAAGAAAACCGGGAATCACCGCGACCCAGAACACGGCGCGGAAATCGTTGGCCCACAGCAACATCAGCCCGATCGCGAGCAATGGTCCGAGAAACGCGCCCACCGTATCGAGCGCCTGGCGCAGGCCGAATGCGGCACCCCGGATGGCGGGCGGCACGATGTCGGCGATCAGGGCGTCGCGTGGCGCGCCGCGGATGCCTTTGCCCACACGGTCGATCAGCCGGGCCGAGAGCACCAGTCCCGACGTGGTGGCAAGCGCGAACAGCGGCTTGGAAACCGCGCCCAGCCCGTAGCCCAGCACGGCCAGCGGCTTGCGCCGGCCCCAGTAGTCGCTCAGCACGCCGGAGAACACCTTGACCATCAAGGCCGTTGCCTCGGCCGCGCCCTCGATCAGTCCCACCACGAGGACCGTGGTGCCCAGCGTGGTGACCATGAATACTGGCAACAGGCTGTGGATCAGCTCGGACGACACGTCCATGAGCAGGCTGACAAAGCCAAGGACCCAGATGCCCGCGGGCAAGCGCGGGCGCGGCTGGGCGCTGGCGTCCATTCGCGTGTCAGTCGATCGCGACGGGCGCTCCCCCGTCCGCCGGGACGATGGCGCCGATCTCGTACACGGTTTCCCCGCTGTCGCGCAGGGTGGAGGCGGTGGCCTGCGCGTGCGCGGCATCCACGACCACGACCATGCCAATGCCGTTGTTGAAGGTGCGGTTCATTTCATGGTCGGAAATCGCGGCGGTGCGCTGCAGCCAGGCGAAAAGTTCCGTCTGTGGCCAGCTGCCCTTGCGCAGGTGGGCGGCCATTCCCTGCGGCAGCACGCGTGGGATGTTTTCCAGCAGCCCGCCGCCGGTGATGTGCGCCAGGGCCTTGATGGGGTGTGCAGCCAACGCGGCCAGCACATTCTTCACGTACAGGCGGGTCGGCTCCATGATGGCTTGCCGGAACGGCTTGCCGTCCAGTGTCGCGGGCAGGCTGCCGGCCGCGCGTTCGATGCACTTGCGCACCAGCGAGAAGCCGTTCGAATGCGCGCCGCTGGAGGCCAGGCCCAGCACCACGTCGCCGGGCTTCACGCCGGCGCCGTCGAGGATCTTCGATTTCTCGACCGCGCCGACGGCGAATCCCGCCAGGTCGTACTCGCCGGTGGGGTACATGCCGGGCATTTCCGCGGTTTCGCCGCCGATCAACGCGCAGCCCGAACGCTCGCAGCCCAAGGCGATGCCGCCGACCACAGCCGCGGCCGTATCGACGTCCAGCTTGCCGCACGCGAAGTAGCCCAGGAAGAACAGAGGCTCGGCGCCTTGGACCAGCACATCGTTCACGCTCATCGCGACCAGGTCGATGCCGACGGTGTCGTGCATGTTCCATTCGAACGCCAGCTTGAGTTTGGTGCCCACGCCATCGGTGCCGCTGACCAGCACCGGCTCCTTGTAGCGCTTGGGCACTTCGAACAGGGCGCCGAAGCCGCCGAGACCCGACAAAACGCCCTCGCGCATGGTTTTTCGGGCCAGCGGCTTGATGCGCTCGACCAGCGCGTCGCCGGCGTCGATGTCCACGCCGGCGTCTTTGTAGGAAAGGGAAGAGGGGGTCATGGGCTGGGCTTGGGCCGTGCTGCGCTCGGCCCGATAGAATTTGCCTAATTTTAACGTCGGCACGCAGCGCCGCCCGCGGCAAGCGTGGGCCGCTGAAAGCAAGAGCCACTCGGCGTTCCCACGTTCTTCCATGCAATTCACGCCCACCCAGAAACATGCCGCGGCCTGGCTGCTGATCGCCTTGCTGGCCGCGCTGGCGCTGTGGTCGCTCGGGCGGGTTTTGACGCCCTTCGTGGTCGCGGCGGTGCTGGCCTACGCCCTCACGCCACTGGTGGACCGGCTGGACGACCTGGGCCGGGGCCGCATGCCGCGCGTGCTCGCCGTCGCGATCGTCGAGCTGCTGCTGATCCTGGTCCTGCTGAGCCTGGTCTTGATGGTGGCGCCCATTCTGGCCAAGGAAGTGCCCCTGCTGCGCGAGCAACTGCCCTTCCTGTTCGACCGGCTCAATGCGGCCATCGCGCCCTGGCTGGAGCAACTGGGCCTCTCGATTTCGCTGGACCTGGCCAGCCTGAAGACGCAGGCACTGAAATACCTGAGCGCGAACTTCGAGGACATGGTCGGATCGCTCTTCTCTTCGCTCAAGGTAGGCGGCGGGGTCGCGCTGATCGTGATCGGCAACGCGGTCTTGATTCCCGTGGCGCTGTTCTATCTGCTGCTGGACTGGAAGGACGTCGTGCGGCGCGTGCTCGAACTGGTGCCGCCCCGGGCGCGGCCGGGCGTGGACTCGTTCGCCACGGAAGCCGACCAGGTGCTGGGGCAATACCTGCGCGGGCAGTTGCTCGTCATGTTGACGATGGCCGTCTTCTACAGCACCGGGCTGGCGCTGTTCGGCCTGGACCTGGCCCTGCCGATCGGCTTGTTCACCGGCCTGGCCATGTTCGTTCCCTATGTGGGGTTCGGCATTGGGTTGGTGCTGGCCATCCTTGCCGGCGTGCTGCAGTTCGCCTCGGTCAAGGCGCTGGTGATGGTGGCCGCCGTGTACGGGACGGGCCAGGTGATCGAAGGTTTCTACATTACGCCGCGCCTGGTGGGAAGCCGCATCGGACTGCACCCGCTGCTCGTTATCTTCGCGCTGCTCGCGTTCGCGCAGTTGTTCGGATTCGTCGGCGTCCTGGTCGCCTTGCCCGCCAGCGCCGTCCTGCTCGTGGCGATCCGCCGCCTGCGCGCCGGGTACATGGGCAGCAAGTTGTACCAGGGCTGAGAGCGCCGACCCGGATGAAACAGATCGCCCTCGACATCGGCCTGGCGCGCGGACCCACGCTGGCGAGTTTCTGCCCCGGCCCCAATGAGGCCGCCCTCAAGCACTTGCAGCTGTGGGCCGGCAGCCCGACGCGCTCGCCCGTGCCGACCTACCTCTGGGGCGACAGCGCCAGCGGCAAGACCCACCTGCTCAAGGCGGTGGCCGAGAAGCTGCGCGAGCAGGGCGCCGCCACCGGCTGGCTCGACGCGGGCGTGCTGGAGCCACCGGAATTCGACGAAAGATGGGCCGTGGTGCTGCTGGACGATGCGCATCTTTACACCGCCGTGCAGCAGCACGCCGCGTTCAACTGGTTCGTCCATGCGCAGACCCTGCAGCGCGGCGTGCTCGCGGCCGGTGCGCTGCCACCGGCGGACCTCAGGTTGCGCGAGGACCTGCGCACGCGGCTGGGCTGGGGCCACGTGTTCCAGCTGCAGGTGCTCAGCGAGCCCGAACGCCGCGCGGTGCTGCGGCAGGCGGCCGATGCGCGCGGGGTGTTCCTGGGCGACGACGTGATGGACTTCATGCTCACGCGTTTCTCGCGCGACCTTGGCAGCCTGATGCAGCTGCTGGCGCAGCTCGACGGCTATGCCCTGCAGACCAAGCGCGCCATCACCATTCCGTTGATCAAGTCGATGCTGGAGGACCAGTGAGCGTGCCCAAGCTGCGCCTGGCGCTGTTCGATCTCGACCACACCTTGTTGCCGATCGATTCCGACTACGCGTGGGGCGTGTTCACCCAGGACATCGGCTGGTGCGACCCGGTGGCCTTCAAGCAGCGCAACGACGAGTTCTACGAGCACTACAAGGCCGGCACCCTGGACATCCGCGACTACGTCCGCTTCGCCACCGAAGCGCTGCGGCTGCGCGGGCCCGCGCAAGCCGCCGCCGCCCATTCCCGGTTCATGCAGGACGTGATCGTGCCCGCCATCCGCGCCGAAGCGCTGGACCTGGTGCGCCGGCACCGGGACGCCGGCGAGCAGCCGATCATCGTGACCGCGACCAATGAGTTCATCACCCGTCCCATTGCCAGCGCCTTCGGCGTTTCGGAACTGATTGCCGTGCAGCTCGAGCGCGGGTCCGACGGCTGGATCACCGGCGAAATCCAGGGCGTGCCGTCGATGCGCGAGGGCAAGGTCGAGCGGGTCGCGCAGTGGCTTGCCGCGCGCGGCCTGGGCTGGCGCGACGTGGAGGCCACGTTCTATTCGGACTCCATGAACGACTTGCCGCTGCTGGAAGCCGTCGACCATCCGGTGGCCACCAACCCGGACGTGACGCTGCGCGCCATCGCCGGCCAGCGCGGCTGGCGCATACTCGACCTGTTCAAATGATCAAAAGATTCATCGACAAGCTGCTGGGCAAGTCCGGCGGCACGACCGCAAAACCCAGCTTCGGCAAGCGCCAGGCGGTGGGGCCGCAGGAGCACGGCATCGATCCTTCCCTGGTGGACGAGCGTGCGCTGAACGTGGTGCACACGCTCAAGGAAGCGGGCTTCGAGGCCTACATCGTGGGGGGCGCCGTGCGCGACCTGCTGGTCGGCCTGCGGCCCAAGGATTTCGACGTGGCCACCAGCGCGACGCCCGAGCAGGTCAAGGGCCTGTTCCGGCGCGCCTTCATCATCGGGCGGCGCTTTCGCATCGTGCACGTGGTGTACGGCCGCGGGCGCGAGCACGAGGTGATCGAGGTGTCCACGTTCCGGGCCTACATGGACAACGCCGCCGCCGAACAGGTGGCGGGCAACGAGAAAACCAGCAAGAGCGAGCTGGCGGGCATGAAGCACGCGGTGGATTCAACCGGGCGCGTGCTGCGCGACAACGTGTGGGGCCCGCAGGCGGAGGACGCTACCCGGCGCGACTTCACCATCAACGCCATGTACTACGACCCCGAGACCCAGACGGTGGTGGACTACCACCGCGGGATCAAGGATGCGCAGAAGCGCACGATCCGCATGATCGGCGACCCGCTCACGCGCTACCGCGAAGACCCGGTGCGCGTCATCCGCGCCGTGCGCTTCGCCGCCAAGCTCAATCCGCTGGGCTTCACGCTGGAGCCCAAGACCGCCGCGCCCCTGGTGGAGTGCCAGGCGCTGCTGGCCGACGTGCCGCAAAGCCGGCTGTTCGACGAGATGCTCAAGCTGCTGCAGACGGGCCACTCGCTGGCCACCATCGCCCAGCTCAAGGCGCTGGGCCTGGCGCGCGGGATCTATCCGCTGCTGGACGTGGTGGTGGAGCGGGCCGAGGAGCCCTTCGTCAAGGCCGCGCTGCAGGACACCGACCGGCGCGTAGGCGAAAGCAAGGCGGTCGCGCCCAGCTTCCTGCTGGCGTGCGTGCTCTGGTCCGACGTGCGCGACGGCTGGGCCCAGCGGCTGGCGGGCAAGCAGCACCCTTTCCCGGCGCTGCAGGACGCGATCGACGACGTCTTCAGCTTGCGCATCGGCGACGTCTCCGGACGCGGCAAACTCGCCGCGGACATGCGCGAGATCTGGATGATGCAGCCGCGATTCGACAAGCGCACCGGCAACACGCCGTTCAGCCTGGTGGAACAGGCGCGCTTTCGCGCCGCGTTCGACTTCATGCGGCTGCGTGCCGACGTGGGCGAGGTCGATGTGGTGCTGGCCGACTGGTGGCAGGAGTTCAGCCAGGCCAGCGATGCGGTGCGCGAAGACCTGGTGGCGCAATTGCGCGAAGAGCAGCACAAGGGGCAGCGGCGGGTGCGCACGCCGCGCCCGGCCGACACCGTCGATGCCGCGGCGCGTCCCCAGGTCGCCATGGCGCAGCCCGCGCCGCAGCGTCAGGCGGGGCAAGCCGCCGCCGATGCGCCGAAGAAGCGCCGCCGCCGCCGCCGCAAGCCCTCGGGCGAGGGCGAGGGCGGCGCCAGGCCGGCAGCCGAGCCGGCGGGGCCGCAAGAATAGGAGATGCCTTGGCCACGCCTGGCGCCGCGCGCGATCCCGTGACTGCGTACGTGGGGATCGGCGCCAACCTGGGGGACGCGGGAAAAGCGGTGCGCGAGGCGATCGCGCGCATCGGCCGGTTGCCCCACACCAGCGTCAGCCGCCACTCGTCGCTCTATCGCACGGCCCCCGTCCAAGCCGCGGGCCCCGACTACGTCAATGCCGTTGCCGAGATCTCCACGCGCCTGACCGCGCCCGACCTCCTCGCGCACTTGCAGGGCCTGGAGCAGGCCGCCGGCCGCAAGCGGCCTTATCCCAATGCGCCGCGCACGCTCGACCTGGACCTGCTCTTGTATGGACGCGCGCGCATAGCCAGCGCCCGCTTGCAAGTGCCGCATCCGCGCATGAACGCGCGTGCTTTCGTGCTGGTGCCGCTGGCCGAGATCGCGCCGGACCTCGTAGCGCCGGCCCAGCTCGCCGCGGTGGCGGACCAGCGGCTGGCCCGGCTCTGATTCTCCTTCGGCCTTACCTGCGAGGTAATTGCCGCCGTGCCGGGGCGGCCTCATCATCGAGCCATCCAGACGGTCCTTTGATGAAACGGAGGTTCCATGAGCGACACGGGCCTGATAGCGATCGCATGCGGCTTGATCATCGGCTTGGGGGCGATCGGCGCCTGCCTGGGCATCGGCACGATGGGCGGGCGCTTCATCGAGGGCGCGGTGCGCCAGCCCGAACTGATGGAGCCGCTGCAAACCAAGATGTTCCTGCTGGCCGGCCTGATCGATGCCAATTTCCTGATCGGCGTCGGCGTGGCGATGATGTTCGTTTTCGCGAATCCGTTCGGAAACTGAATACCGGACACCCGTACGCCAGAAATACCGGACACCCTACGGGAGTTCGGCTTCTGTTTTTTGCGGCCTAAAACCAGTCCACCACCCCAGACTGCTGGGCGTTCTGCGGGTTGGAGCCCGCATCGCGCACGCGCTGCAAAGCCTCCTCGGTGTCCAGTCCCAGCGCCTTGAGCACGCACGCGGCGGTGCTGCCCGTGCGGCCCATTCCGGCCGCGCAATGCAGCAGGACGGCATCGCCGCGCCGCAATGCGGCGGCGATCTGCTCCACTTCACAGCGGAACGCCGCCGGGTCATCCGGCACGCCGAAATTGGGCATGGGCAGGTTCCGCCAGCGGAACGGTACCGTTCCCTGGACCACGGCGGCATGGTAGGTGGGCGAGAGCTCCGCCAGTTCGCCGCGCGAAGTCAGGCACACCACCAGGGCGAGCCGTGCGCGCTGGGCCTGGGCCTCGAAGGCGCTCCAGGATTCGAAACGCCCGGGCATGGACCCCAGCCAGAGCGAGCCGGGGACCTGCGCAGGCAAGGCGACGGGACGAAACGACATGGCGCGATTGTGCCCAGGAGCGCGTTGCCGGGCTATATCCTGCTGCCGCCGCGCTGCTGGCTCACCGCGAATTCGCCCACCGCGCCCGCGCGGTTGCCCCAGGAAGTGCGGATGTGGCTGATCACCGCGGCAACGTCCGCGTCGCTGAGGACGGTCGCGAAGGGCGGCATGCCATAGGGCCGCGGGTTGCCGGCGGTGGCGGGCGCAAAGCCGCCGCCGAGCACGACCTGGACCAGGTTGGCGGCGACCGGCAGCGTGACCGCGCGATTGCCGGCCAGCGCGGGATAGGCGCCCGGCACCCCTTCGCCTTTTTCACCATGGCATTGCGCGCAGTGGTCGCCATAGAGTTTCGCGCCGCGCTCGGCCACCCGCGCACTCAGCGCCGGCGCTTGCTGGGCCGGTTGCTTGCTCTGCGGCAGGCCCTTGAGGAATACGGCCATGGCACGCAGGTCCGCCGGCGCCAGGTGCTGCGTGCTTTGCAGGACCACCTCGGCCATCGGCCCGAGCACGGTCCCGCGCTGCGTCACGCCGGTCTGCAGCAGCCGCACGATCTGCGCGAGGTCCCAGTCCGCCACACCGGCTTCAGCCGCGGAAGCCAGCGACGGCGCGTACCAGTTCTGCATCGGAAGCACGCCACCGGAGAGGTCCATCATGTCGCTGCTTGCGCCCAGCGGGTTGCGGGCCGTATGGCAGGCGCCGCAATGGCCGAGTCCGGTGACAAGATACGCGCCGCGGTTCCATTCGGCCGATTGCGCGCGGTTGTCTTCATGCGCGCCCGGCCGGAAATACAGCGCGCGCCAGATCGCCAGCGCGGTTTGCGTGCTGTAGGGCCAGCGCAACCGGTGCGGCGTATTGGGCCGCTCGACCGGTGGCACGGTGCGCAGGTAGTCGTAGATCGCGTCGGCGTCGGCCCGACTGACGAACGTGTAGTTCGGGTAGGGAAAGGCGGGATAAAGGAGGCGTCCGTCCCGCGCTCGGCCGTGGTGCAAGGCGCGCCAGAAATGTGAGGCCGACCAGTTGCGAAGACCGGTCTCGTGCGGTGTCAGGTTGCTTGCGTACACCGTGCCGAAGGGCGTTTCGATCGCCCGGCCGCCGGCAAAAGGTGCGCCGCCGCGCTCGGTATGGCATGCGATGCAATTGCCCGCGCGCGCCAGGTAGGCCCCGCGCGCGACGGATTCTCCCGCCGGCGGCGTGAGCGGCGGCGCGTCGTGGATCTTGTCTTCGCCCCTGAAGTTCAGGAACAGCACCAGCGCCAAGACGGCCAGCAGACCGAGCAGTACCGCTCCGAGCACCCGCCTCATGGCTGCTGCCTTCCGGCCGGTTGCGATGCGCTGCCGCACTTGATGACCGGCGGCCGTGGCAGCGATGCCGCCGGAGCGGCGTCGGCGGGCAACGGCTGCGCCGCGAGCCAGCTCGCCACCGCGACCACATCTTCGGGGGCCAGCTGCCGCGCGATCCGTGCCATGCAATCGGGCGCGTGGGCGCGGCGCTGGCCGGTCCTCCAGGCCCCCATTTGCGAATTGAGGTAGTCGCGCGAAAGCCCGAGCAGGCCAGGCGTGTTCGGCACAACGCCCGTCAGGGCGGGGCCGTGGCATTGCTCACAGGCCGGGATGTCCCTGGCTTGATCGCCGTTGCGTGCCAGCGCCTGGCCGCGCTGCAGCACGGCGTCCGGAACACGGGGCCGCGGCGGGGCCGCATACGGCAGGTCGAGCGAGGCGAAATGCTGCGCGATTTCCAGCAGGTACGCATCGGACAGCGGGTCCAGCAGGCGGGCCATCAAGCCATAGTGCCTGCGCCCGTCGCGGAAATTCAGCAGCTGGTTGTACAGGTAGCCGGCGGGTTTGCCCGCGATGCGCGGGTAGAAGCCATCGGGTCCGGCGCGGCCCTGGCTGCCATGGCACACCGTGCAGGCGAGCATGCGCTGGGCCATGGTGTCCTCGAATGCCGGTCGAGCGCGTGCCGACGCTGCGGCGAGCACGGCGAGCAGGCAGATCAGCAGGGTCTTCACCATGGGCCGACTATGCCACCGCGCCGGCGACTGCGCGACAGTCCTACAAGAGGTCCTTGGTGGACGGCCTACAGTGAACGAAAACCTACCGGAGAGCGAGCATGAGTACCAAGCCAAGCGCGCCGAAGACCCGCGAGGACAAGCCGCAAGCCCCCGCGCCGGCGAATGAGGAACCCGGGTCGAACGCCGTCGAACACGAGCCCGACCCCAAGGCCAGGCCGATCCCGGACGGGGTGCGCAAATACGTGCCGCGCAGCCCGTTCACGACCGGCAACGATTGAATCACATGCTCACGGGCCCGCCGACACCCGGAAATTGCGCGGCGGGCTCAGCACCAGGTCCGATTGCGCGTACGCAATGCACAACAGGATCCAGCCTTCGGCCTTTTCCTCGGCCAGAAGGCCGGGCCACTGGATCCGGTAGCCTATCTGGCCACTGAGCACGCGGCACATGCAGGTGCGGCAAGTGCCGACGCGGCAGGCATTGGGCAATTGCAGTCCCGCCTGCTCGGCCGCCAGCAGCAGCGGCTGGTCGGCGGACGCGGTGAAAACGACGCCGCCAGGCTCGAGGCGGATGGTGTAACGCTGCACAAGCGCATCGGTGGAAATCAAGGGCGCCCGGCCGCTTTCGGTCATGGGCCCATCATAATCAGCGCCTCGAGAACCCCAATTGACCTATGTCCAGCTACCAGGTGCGTCCTGCGGTGGCCGGCGATGCCGAACAGGTAGCCGCCGTCCACGCCACATCTTCCCACGCCGCCTACCAGGCCGTCGCGCCCGAGGCACACCAGAGCCTGCCGATGGAGCAGCGCCGCGCCTTCTGGCGCGAGGCCATCGAGTTCGGCGAGCCGCTGGTGCAAGTCGCGCTCGAGGCCGGGCGGGTTATCGGTTTCGCCGGCTTCGATCGGTCACGTGATCCCAAGTCCAAGCCGACCACGGGTGAAATCTGGGCCTTCTACGTGCTGCCCACCCACTGGGACCGCGGCGTGGGCCTTGCCTTGTGGGATGGGGCGCGCGAGGCGCTGGTGGAGGAGGGCTGCACCGAGGTCACCCTGTGGGTCCCGCTGTGCAACGAACGGGCACTACGCTTCTTCGAGCTTGCCGGCTTCAAGCGCGAACTGAACACCGCGAAGACCGCCGTCATGGGTGGGGTCAAGCTCGAGGAAGTCCGGCTGCGGCGCGGGCTCGCCTGAAGCGACTCGGCGACGCCATGGCCTCGAGCCTGCTCGCTCTCCTGGACGACATTGCGACGATCCTGGATGACGTATCGGTTCTGGCAAAGGTCGCCGCCAGGAAGACAGCGGGCGTGCTCGGTGACGACCTGGCGCTGAACGCGCAGCAGGTGACTGGACTGGCGGCGGATCGCGAATTACCAGTCGTCTGGTCGGTGGCCAAGGGCTCACTGGTGAACAAGGCGATTCTGGTGCCGGCCGCGCTGGCGATCAGCGCCGTGGCGCCATGGGCGGTCACGCCGCTGCTCATGGCGGGCGGCGCCTTCCTGTGCTACGAGGGTTTCGAGAAAGTCGCGCACAAGCTCCTGCACAGCCGCTCCTACGATGAAGCGCACCGCCAGGAATTGGAACACGCCCTGCTCAATCCCGGCATCGATCTGCGGGTCGTCGAAAAGGACAAGATCAAGGGCGCCGTGCGGACCGATTTCATCCTGTCCGCCGAAATCATCGCCATCACGCTGGGCACCGTCGCAAGCAGCGCGTTCCCGGTCCAGGTCGCGGTGCTCAGCGGGATCGCCATCCTCATGACCGTTGGCGTTTACGGCCTGGTGGCGGGCATCGTCAAACTCGACGATTTCGGCCTGTACCTCAGCCGCGCCAGCCAGGCGGGCGCCCGGGCGTCGGGCGCGGCCATCTTGCGCGCCGCTCCCTGGCTGATGAAAGGCTTGTCGGTTGCCGGCACGGCGGCGATGTTCCTGGTCGGGGGCGGCATTCTCGTTCATGGCGCCCCGCCCTTGCACCATGCCATTGAGCAATTGGCGCAAGGCGCGGGCGCCGTTCTCGGCGCCGTGCTGCCGATGCTGCTCAATGCCCTGGTCGGAGTCGCCGCCGGAGCCGTGGCGCTCGGTGCGGTCACGTTGGCGCAGCGGCTGGCTCGCCGCAAGGCCACCGCGTGAGCGACGCGCTGCAGCTGCAGTGGACCGAGGGCGGCGAGACGCATAGCGCACGGTGGCGCTCGGAAGCGCAGGTGCCGCCACCGAAGCGGGTGCACGCGGTGGACGACACGCTGTCGGCCGATGCCGCCTGGCGGCTCGCCAGCGAGGGTGCCGGCCTGTTGTGGCGCAGCGACTATCACAACGCACGGCAACTGCTGCAGGCCATGGCCCGCCGCGCTGACCGCAAGCCGCGTCGCGGGCAGGTTGCCGTGCCGGCGTCAGCGGCCGAAGCTTTCCATCTGCACCGTCAAGCCCAGGGGCAGCGCTCGCGCACGCTCGGGCGCTTGCTCATCGAATTGGAGGGCGACTACGGCATTACCCTGCCGCGGGCGCCGGACCTGCGCCAGGCATGCCGCGAGGCCTGGGGTCCGGCCGATGGGCAGCCCTCGGTGGCCTCGCTGCGCGAGTTGCTGGGCCTGGTCGGGGCGCACGAATGGCGCAAGAAGGGGGTCGAGATTCCCGCCCTCGGTCCGCCGCCGGGCAACCGCGTCCACCCCCACTATGGCGTGTTCTCGCCGGTGCGAGGCGAATATCTCGACCTGGTCGCCAAGGCGCCGTTGCCTTCGAAGGACTTGGCCTTCGATATAGGCACCGGCACCGGCGTGATCGCGGCAATCCTGGCGCGCCGCGGCGTTCGCAGCGTCGTGGCCACCGACCAGGATCCGCGTGCGTTGACGTGTGCGCGGGAGAACCTGGCGCGGCTCGGCCTGGACGATCGGGTCCAGGTGCTGCAGGCCGACCTCTTTCCGACCGGGACCGCGCCGCTGATCGTCTGCAATCCACCCTGGTTGCCGGCCCGCCCGAGCTCGCCCCTCGAACGCGCGATCTACGACGAGGGCAGCCGGATGCTGCGCGGGTTCCTGTCCGGCCTCGCGGCGCACCTGGCGCCAGCTGGCGAAGGCTGGCTCGTCCTGTCGGACCTGGCCGAGCACCTGGGCCTGCGCAGCCGCGAAGAATTGACTGAGCTGATTCACTCGGCGGGCTTGCGCGTGGCCGGGCGCAGCGACGTGCGGCCCCGCCATCCCAAGGCGGCGGACGCGCGCGACCCCCTGCATGCGGCGCGTGCCAGGGAAGTCACATCGCTGTGGCGGCTCGCGCTTCGCACCCCTGCCTAGCACGTTTGCACGGCCGGGCGTAGGCGCGTTCCTACGGCAAGAGGCGAGGTTGGCGCATACGCCGCGCGTGACTCAGCGGTGAAGATCGAGTTACGCAATAAACGGAGCGTTTCATGTTCGAAACCTTTCGGCAGCCACTGCTCTTCACTCATCAGCGCCAGAACCCCGCGCCGGCCGCCAGCTCCGCCCGCCCGCCTGGGTCCGACGATGACCTGGCGCTGGGTTGCGAGTGCGCCAACCCTTCCTTGCAGATCGAGCGCTGGGGCGAAGACGAGCCTGCGTTGCCGGCGACCTCGTTTCCGGGCGGGGCCGGACGCCATCGGTGATGGTGGGGGTCCTACAAGGGCTGTCGCCATAAGCCCATTGACCGCCGGGCAATCA
>DATMBW010000166.1:0-5804 GCA_035559095.1 Ramlibacter sp. | reverse complement strand
GCGGCACGCCGACGCCTAGAAAAGACAGCGTGGCCTCGATGACGATGGCGGTGGCCACCTGGATCGTGGCCAGCACGAGCACCGGCCCGGTTACGTTGGGCAGAACATGGCGGCGCATGATGCGCAGCGGTGCGACGCCAGTGACCCGTGCCGCTTGCACATATTCCTTGCTGCGTTCCACAAGGGTGGAACCACGCACGGTTCGGGCGTACGGAACCCAGCCCGTCAGCGAAATGGCCAGAATCAATACTGCGAAAGCCACGCTGGTCTGCGCGTTCGGAAAGAGCGCGCGCCCGACCCCGGCGATCAGCAGCGCCACGAGGATCGCCGGAAAGGAAAGCATCACGTCGCAAACGCGCATCAGGAAAGCGTCGACCCATCCGCCGACGAAGCCCGCGATCAACCCCAGCGTCACGCCGATCACTGCAGACAGCAGAACTGCCGCGACCCCAACCACGAGCGAAATGCGCGCGCCGTAGATCACGGCGGACAGGATGTCGCGCCCCTGGTCGTCCGTGCCCAGCAGGTATTTCGAGCTGCCCGCCTGTGCCCACGCGGGCGGCAGCCGGGCATCCGCAAGTTCAAGCGTGGTCAGATCAAAAGGGTTGTGCGGCGCCACCCACCCGGCAAAGACTGCACAGAACACGCACACGAAGGCGATCGCCGCAGCCACCATCGCCACGGGCGAAGTGCGGAAGCTGTACCCGACATCGCTGTCGAGCCATCTCAGGATCAGTTGTCTCAAGCAGGCGACTTCTTGACCGCGATCCACTTGTACGAGAGGTTGTTGTCCGGGCGCTGGACAACGTCGACTTTCTTGCTCACCCCCCAGGCCAGCGCCTGCTGATGCAACGGGATGTGCCCGATGTCATCCTGGTGGATTTTGTAAGCCTCGCGGATGAGTGCGTTGCGCTTGGCCTTGTCGATCTCGGACTGGATCTTGTGCGCCAGCTCGTCGAGCTTCGGGTTGCAATAGGCGCCCAGGTTGAACTGGCCCGCGCCCTTGTCGTCCACGCAGGCCATCAGTGAATTCAGGGGGTCATGCGCGTCCAGGGTGCTGGCCACCCAGCCGAGCAGATAGAAGCTGGTGTCGCGACGCAGCACCTTGGGGAAATAGGTGGCCTTCGTTTCGGCCGCGAGGTTGACCTTCACACCGATGCGCGACAGGTTCGCGGCTACCGCCTGGCAGATCCGCGAGTCATTGACATAGCGATCGGTCGGGCAGTTCATGGTCAGCTCGAAGCCGTTCGGGTAACCGGCATCGGCCATCAGTTTCTTCGCGGCCTCGGGGTCATAGGGGAGCCGCTTGTTCATGTCCGGCTGGAACCCGTTGATGCCGGGGCCGATCAGCAGGCCCGCGGGCGTAGCGGCCCCTCTCATCACCGTGCGCTTGATGCCCTCGATATCGATGGCCTGGTAGAAGGCCTGGCGCACACGCTTGTCCTTGAACGGGTTTTTGCCCTTGACGCTGGAGAAGAGAAGCTCGTCGCGCTTCTGGTCCATGCCCAGGAAGATCGTGCGCAGCTCCGGACCGGTCAGAGCACGGGCGTTGGGCGAGGCATTGACGCGCTCGATGTCCTGCAGCGGCACCGGCTCCATCACGTCGATTTCGCCGGACAGCAGCGCGGCCACGCGAGTCGAATCGTTTGCGATGGGCGTGAAGATGACCTCCTGCACGTTGCCATCGATCTTGCCCCAGTAGTTGCCATTGCGCACGAAGACCGTCCGCACGCCGGGCTGGCGCTCGCGCACGCGGTAAGGACCCGTTCCGTTGGTACGGAACGAGGCGGCGTTCTCGATGCCCTTGCGGCGGTCCACCGGCTTGACCGCCTGGTTGGTCTCGCACCACTTCTTGCTCATGATGTTCACGCGATAGAGCAGCTCGGGCAGGATGGGGAAGGGCCGCAGCGTTTCGATGTCGACGGTGTGGTCGTTGACCTTGCGCACTTCCTTCACGTCGTTCGTGTAGGTCTTCATGTCGGAGCCGTCGATCTGCGTGCGTGCCATGCTGAAAAGCACGTCGTCCGCCGTGAACGGCGTGCCGTCGTGGAACTGCACGCCCTTGCGCAATTCGAAGCGCCACGCCGTCGGGGACATCTGCTTCCACGAGGTTGCCAGGGCCGGCACCAAAACGAGGTTCTTGTCCCGCCCCACCAGACCTTCATAAACGTTGCCCAGCACATCGAGTTGCAGTGATTCGTTGAACGAGTGCGGGTCCAACGACGTCGCGTCGCCCTGATTGGCGACGCGCACGCTCTGGGCCTGCACGCCAACGGCGAAGGTGCAGGCCAGCGCGGCGGCGAACAGATGGGGCTTGAACTTCATCAGTTGCTCCTCGGTCGTTAAGGTGTAGGTGGAAGCGGCATGGATTGCTCGATGATGCTCGCGTGCAGGGCCGATCCGAGCGGAAGGATGTCGTCGTTGAAGTCGTAGCGGCCGTTGTGCAGGAAACAGCTGCCCTCGCCGCCTTGGCCGATGCGCATGTAGGCGCCCGGCTTGCTTTGCAGCATGAATGAAAAGTCCTCGGCGCCCATGCTGGGCTCCATGTCGCGCACGACGTGATCCGCGCCGACCAGGCTTTCAGCGACATCGGCCGCGAAATTGGCTTCAGCCGGGGAATTGATGGTGGCCGGGTAGATGCGCTCGTAACGGACCGCGGCCGTCGCGCCCAGGCCCAGCGCGACCGCGCTGGACAGTTCGGCCAGCCGGCGCTCGATCAGCGCCTGCACTTCGGGCCGGAAGGTCCGCACGGTCCCGACCAGGGTGGCCTTGTCGGGGATGACGCTCATCGCGCCGGGGTCACCGGCATGCATCGCGCACAGGCTGATCACCGCGCCGTCGATCGGCCGCACGTTGCGCGACACGATGCTCTGCACCGCGGTGATGATGTGCGCCGCCACCACCACCGGATCGATCGCAAGGTACGCATGGGCGCCGTGGCCGCCCCGGCCCGTGATTTCGATCGTGACCCGGTCGGCCGCCGCCATCATGGGTCCGGGGTTGATGCCGACCGTGCCGGGCTTCATCGCCGGCCAGTTGTGCATGGCATAGATGGCCTCCACCGGAAAGCGCTGGAACAACCCGTCCTCGATCATCCGCTCGGCCCCGGCGAAGCCTTCTTCTCCGGGCTGAAACACCAGCACCGCCGTGCCGTCGAAGTTGCGGGTTTCGGCCAGGTATCGCGCGGCGCCCACCAGCATCGCGGTGTGGCCGTCATGGCCGCAGCCGTGCATCATGCCGTGCTTCGACGATTTCCAGGCAAAGTCGTTCTGCTCGGTCATGGTGAGCGCATCCATGTCGGCGCGCAGACCCACCATGCGCGCGCTGGTGGAGCGCTGGCCCTTGATGACCGCGACGATGCCGGTTTTGCCGATTCCGGTATGAAGCTCGTCCACGCCGCACAGCTTGAGTGCTTCCTGCACGCGGCCCCCGGTGTAGATCTCCTCGAAACCGAGTTCGGGATGCGCGTGCAGATCGCGCCGCAGCGCGGTGAGTTCGGGGAGGAACCGCGCGATGTGGGCGAACGCGCGGCCGCCGACCTTCAGGCGGGGTGCCAACATCAATGGCCCCCCACGCTTCCCACGCGCAACCGTGGATCGACGGCGAAGTACAGCAGGTCCACTACGAGGTTGATCACGACGAAGATCAGCGCGATCAGGCACAGGTAGGCAGCCATCACGGGAATATCGGCGAAGGTGACGGCCTGGATGAACAGCAGCCCCATGCCGGGCCACTGGAATACGGTTTCGGTGATGATCGAAAACGCGATCAGGGTCCCCACCTGCAAGCCGATGATGGTCATGACGGGCACTAGCGTGTTCTTCAGCGCATGCCCGAAGTGAATGACGCGATCCGGCAAGCCGCGGGCACGGGCGAACTTGATGTAGTCGGTGCGCAGCACTTCGAGCATTTCCGAACGCACCAGCCGCATGATCAGCGTCAGCTGGAAGATGGCCAGCGTCACTGCCGGCAGCACGATGTGGTGCCAGCCGTCCGCGGTCAGGAGGCCGGTGTTCCACCAGCCCAGCGCAACGACGTCGCCGCGGCCGAAACTGGGAAACCAGCCCAGCAATACGGCGAACACGAGGATCAGCAGGATGCCAATCAGGAAGGTCGGCAGCGACACCCCCAGCAGGGAGATCGTGAGGAACACCTGGCTCAGGAAGCTGCCGCGCCGCAAGGCCGCGTACACCCCCATGGGAATTCCGATCGCGACGGCTCCGACGGCGGCCACCAGCGCCAGTTCGAGCGTGGCGGGAAAGCGCTCACCGAGCAGCCGTGACACCTTGGCCCCCTGGCGCAGGCTGAGACCGAACTCGCCTTGGGCCGCGTTCACCAGGAAATGCCAGAACTGCACGAAAAAGGGCTGGTCCAGTCCGAGGTCGGCGCGCAGCTGGTTGATCTGGTCCGGCTTGGCATCCTGTCCCAGCAGAAAGACCACCGGATCGCCGACGTACTGGAACAGCATGAACGCGAAGAACGCCACTGCGACCATCACGATCACAGCCTGGAACAGGCGTCGTAGGACAAAGGCAAGCATGGGTCGCGAAAAAGCAGAGGGGATGCTAGCAGAGCAAGCGCCGGGCCGACACAGGGGTTTCCTTCAGGCCTAAAGAATCGAGGCCTGCGGTGCAGGACTCGACGATCTACCTTTGCGCGAACGCCGAACTGCCCAGGCGCACCGGCCCGTACCAAGCCTGCGCCGTGCTGTGGGTGTTGTCGCTGTCGCTCATGATGCCGATGCCGATCAGCGCGCCGGGGGCCTCGCCGAATGCCCGCTCGTAGTCGACGCGGATGTCGCGCTCGTAGTCGAGCCACTGGTTCAGCTTGCCGGCGCCGGATTCGACCACCAGCGTGCGGATGCGCTCCGTACGGGGGCTGGTGATCAGCGTGCCCGGTTCGCGCCGATTGCACCACACATACATCAAGGTCGCGTAGGGCATAGGCTCGCCGGTGAGCGTGCGCACCAGCTCGGACAGCATGGCGTCGCGCGCCGAGAAACGCGACGCGTCGCCTTCGAAGACCAGAACGACACGCACTGGCGAATCGTCCCCGTCGCGCATGCCCATGTCGGCGCCTGCGATGAGCTGCGGGACGTTCCAGGAAAACTTGATGCTGCCCAGTTGCGCCGGCTCGATACGGACCTTGTTGCGCAGCATGCTCGCGGACGAAGCCGCCAACACAGCGACGGCATCACGACCGTCTTTACGCATATAGCTGAACTTGGTGGGGGACTTGCCGGGGAACGTGAGGTGGCGCCAGCTGGTCGTCTGGGACGAGGCCGGCGTACCGGGCACGGCCGATTCAGCAGCCCAGGGGCTGCTACCGATCTCGGCCGGGCTATGGGCCACGGGTACGGTCGTGCACCCGGCCAGCAGGGCTGCGGCCGAAAGCCAGGCAATTGGTCTGAAGAGCAGATTCATCAGCGTCCCAAAGTTCTCGTTTCGCCGACAGTACAGCAAGCAAGCGCGACGAGCAACTGGGTTTGGTCAATAAAAAAAGCCGCCCGAAGGCGGCTTTCAAGTTTCTTAACTCTGGGCTGGCTCAAGGCCAGCCTTGGAATTAGAAGCTGTGACGGATGCCGAGGTCGAAGCCGCTCGACGAGCCGCCGGCCGGCGTCGTAGAACCGTTCAGGCTCAAGGCTGCGGCGCCGTCGTTGCTCAGGTGAGCATACGTGGCATACAGAGCCGTGCGCTTGGACAGGTTGTGCACGTAGCCCAGCGCGTACTTCTTGGCTTCGGCACTGGCAACGCCATAGTCGTACGCGGAGTAGGACAGGCGGATTTCGCCCGCGCCCACGGGGA
>DATMBW010000165.1:0-10121 GCA_035559095.1 Ramlibacter sp. | reverse complement strand
GGCGCAGGCACTCATGCGCCAACGACGCCAGGTGACCACACAAACCGCGCGATCTTTCAAAGCGTGACCGCCGAACGACGGCGGTTCGCTCGAAGATGAGCGATGACGATCGACCAGGGCGCAGGCTGCATCCTGTTTCTCGACTTCGACGGGGTGACCCATCCGGATCCGTGCGAGGTGGACCAGCTCTTCACTCGGCTGCCGCTGATCGAAGACGTGCTGCGCCGCTTCGAGGGGTGCAAGATCGTGATCAGCAGCAGCTGGCGCGTGGTGCACCCGCTCGCTGAGATGCGGCGCTACTTCGCCGCCGACATGCGGCCCCGCGTCATCGGCGTGACGCCGGAGTACCGCCCCCCGCGCGGGAAGGGAACGTCAGAGCTCGCATTGAGTTATGACCGCCAGTGGGAATGCGAGGCGTGGCTGCGCAAGAAGCAAGTCTGGCTGCCTCAGAAC
Source organism: Ramlibacter sp. (assembly GCA_035559095.1). Lineage (GTDB taxonomy): Bacteria > Pseudomonadota > Gammaproteobacteria > Burkholderiales > Burkholderiaceae_C > Ramlibacter. The sequence continues at coordinate 9,668 of DATMBW010000165.1, read as the reverse complement.
CAGCGTGCCGGCGCCGCGTGGATCGCGATCGACGACCGGGAGTACTGGTTCCGGCCAGGATGCGGCAACTTGCTGCTGACCGACGGCGATACCGGCTTTGGCCTGGATGACGCGCCCCGCCTGGAAGCCATGCTCAGGCAGCGGCTGTCGTGAAAACCGGACGCGACGCGTCGCCGCCGTGCCACCAGGTCACCATAGCGCCGAGTCGCGCATTTCGTCCAGCTTCTGCTTTTCACGCCGGCGCACCAGCGTGCGCCACCGCGCGAATGCGGACACTGCCAATACGGCCAGCAGCAATTCGAAACCACTCAAGTTTCCGCCGGCGGCAGAGCCGCTCAACATCGATGCGGCGAAAGCGATCGCCGCGATACAGATCAGGTAGACGATGAATTTCAAGGTGGTCGGGCTGCGCGCTGGAAATGTCTCCTGTTTTTTATATGTGGCGCCGGGAGTCCCGACCTCTAGCGTTTTCCCGAACGCGCGTGAACTGGTTGCGCATGCCATGGCGTTGCGTTGCGGGAATGCGACGATCCGCGAACGTCGCTCGCACGCCCGCGCAAGGCCGCGACCGGAATTTCACCTGGGCCGACTCAAGCCGCCGCGATCGCCTGCTCCAGATCGGCCCGCAGATCGTCGACATGCTCGATGCCAACCGACAGGCGCACGGTTTCTTCCGACACGCCGGCCTTGGCCAGTTCCTCGGGCGCCAGCTGACGGTGCGTGGTGGAGGCCGGGTGGGTGGCGAGGGAGCGCACGTCGCCGATGTTGACGAGCCGGGTGAACAACTTGAGCGCGTCCAGGAACCGCTCGCCGCTCTGGCGCCCGCCTTCAATGCCGAAAGTCAGGATGCCCGAGGCTCGGCCCTTCAGGTACTTCTTCGCCAGGGCATGCTCGGCATGCTCCGGCAGTCCGGCGTAGTTCACCCACTTTACCTTGCGGTTGGCTGCAAGCTGCTTCGCCAGCGCCAGCGCGTTGTCGCAAATGCGGTCCATGCGCAGTGCCAGGGTCTCGATGCCTTGCAGGATCTGCCAGGCGCTGAAGGGCGAGATGGCGGCGCCCATGTTGCGCAGGGGCACCACGCGCGCCCGGCCGATGTAGGCCGCGGGCCCCAGCGCCTCGGTATAGACAACCCCGTGATAGCTCACGTCGGGCTCGTTCAGGCGCCTGAACCGCGCCTTGTGGCTGGCCCATGGGAATTTGCCGCTGTCGACGATGATGCCGCCCACGGTGTTGCCGTGGCCGCCCAGATACTTGGTGAGCGAATGCACGACGATATCGGCGCCGTGTTCGATCGGGCGGCACAGATAGGGGCTGGGCACCGTGTTGTCGACGATCAATGGCACGCCGTGATCGTGCGCCACCTTGGCCAGCGCGGCGATGTCGGTCACATTACCCAGCGGGTTGCCGATCGATTCGCAAAAGACGGCCTTCGTGCGCCCGTCGATCAGCGCGGCAAAGCTCTGCGGCTTGGACGAGTCGGCAAAGCGCGTCTCGATGCCCTGCTGCGGCAAAGTGTGGGCGAACAGGTTGTAGGTGCCGCCGTAGAGCGTGCTGGCCGAGACGATGTTGTCGCCCGACTCGGCGATGGTCTGGATCGACGCCGTGATCGCCGCCATGCCCGAGGCCACGGCCAGCGCGGCAATTCCGCCTTCCAGCGCCGCGACGCGCTGCTCCAGCACGTCCTGGGTAGGGTTCATGATCCGCGTGTAGATGTTCCCCGGCACCTTCAGGTCGAACAGGTCGGCGCCATGCTGCGCGCTGTCGAATGCGTAGGCCACGGTCTGGTAGATCGGCGGCACCACAGCCTTCGTGGTTGGGTCGGGCGAATAGCCGGCGTGAACGGACAGCGTCTCGAATTTCCAGTCTTTCGACATAGGCAGACTTTCTAAAGGGTTATTTATCGGAGCACGCACGGCTCGACTTGGGCCTTTGATTGTAGTGAACCGTGCGGCATACGGTCGAGTCAAGATGCCCAATTGACAACCCTCGACGCAGTGAAATACCCTTCAAGCAATGATGTCCACTTCACAAGGCGTGCAAGAGCCGGGGGCGGCGTTGCCTGTCACCTTGCTGGCGGAAGCAGCGCGCTATGCATTGCTGCGGCGGCTTGCGCCCTCGATGCGGCACCACCTGGTGGTGAACCTGCAGCCGATCGGGATGGTTTACGAGGTGATGGACCGGCGCCTGCGCGCGCCGCAGCCCAACCTGGGCGACATTCATGACGGCGCCCACAAGATCAACGGCTTTGCGCGGGCGGCTCTGAACTCCTGCCTGGACGTGGTCAGCTGGCTGGCCCCGGAAGACGGCGCGTCGATCACGGTCGCGGAAGGGGTGCGTGAATGCCTGGGCCTGCTGGCCACCAGCCTGACTTTTCGCGGTTACGCGGTGCGCAACGATGTGGGCGCCGTGCCCGGCGAGATCGGCCGCTCGGCCATCCGCAACGTCCTGACCGCCGCGGTCATCCACATGACCGATGAGGCCGCGCCGCCGGCCGAGCTCGTGTTGTCGGCCGAGTCTGTTCCCGGCGCGCTCGTGCTGACTCTCACGCTGCGTCCGACCGACGGCGAAAAGGGATTTTCGACCGAGCGGGTGTACCGGCCGCTGGCCTGGACCGACGTCGAGGTGCTGGCCGCGGCGGAGTCGGTGGAACTGGTTCGCGAGGGCAGGCAGCGCGTGCGAATGTCCATTCCCTTGGCAAGCGCCGCCAAGTCCTGAAACACCCTGTGTGCGCGCGGTCGCCGCGCACGTTCAACGCCCGAAACCCAGCGCCTTCATGGCCGCGGCCAGGCCCTTGCGGCCGGCCTCGTAGCCGTCCCACGGCGTGTTGCCCGCGTCCAGGCGCGCATGGACCGTGCCGACGGTCCAGTGGTCCCCACTCTTCAACTTGGCCAGCTCATCCCAGCGCACCGGCACTGAAATACCCAGGCCCGGCCGCGAACGTGCCGACCATGCCGAAACGGTGGTGGCGCCAAAGCCATTGCGCAGGTAGTCGATGAAGATCTTTCCGACGCGATTGTTCGCTCCGCTCTTGGCGACGAAGCGCTGGGGAATGGTGCGCGCCAGATGCTGCACGACGGCCTGCGAGAAATCCTTGACCGTATCCCAGTCGAGCTGCTTGCGGATCGGCACAACCACGTGCAGGCCCTTGCCCCCGCTGGTCTTGAGGAAACCCGTGAGTCCCAGCTCGGCGAGGAAGCCACGCACGAGTTGGGCCGCCTCCTGGATCTGCGGCCAGCGCACACCTTCCCCGGGGTCGAGGTCGAAAGTCATGCGGTCGGGCTTGCCGATCGCGCTTTTCACGGCGTTCCAAGTATGGAACTCGATGACATTCATCTGCGCAGCCGACAGCAGGCCCTGGGCCGTGGCCACCTCCAGCATCGGCGGATGGCCCGGATAGAGCGCGCGATCCAGCTGTTCGATGCCGGGCATCTTGTAGCGCTCCGCGTGCTTCTGGAAGAACATCTCGCCTGCGATTCCCGTGGGCGCCCGGACCAACGCCACCGGCCGGCCCTTGAGGTGCTCCATCATCAGTGGCGCCACGAGCGCGTAGTAGCGCACGAGCTCGATCTTGGTCGTTCCTGTCGCGGCATCGATCACCCGGTCGGGATTGCTCACGCGCAGCGAAGGCGGCAGCGCGACCGCGGCCGCCTGGGCTTTCCCCTTCCCGGCGCCCGCGGCTGACTTCGCGGCCCTGGCGGGCCTGTCCACCGGCGCGTTGCGGTGCGGCTCCTCGCGCGTGATGGCGGCCGCCGGCTTGTCGGTGCGCAGGCCGTGGAACACCGAATGGCGGATGCGCCCGCTGCGGGTCCAATCGCCGAATGCCACTTCACACACCAGCTCGGGCTTGACCCAGTGGGCTTTGCGCGGAAGGTCGGCATCGACGGCGAACGGGCTCCTGGCGGCACCGAGCGTTTCCAGCTGTTCCCGCAGTTGGCGCAAGACGAGTTCATTGAAACCGGTGCCGACATTGCCTGCGTACAGCAGAGCCCCTTTCCTGTCGTGCACGCCCAGCAGCAGCGACCCGAGGCCGGTGCGAGCGCCTTGTGGATCGGTGTAGCCGCCGATGACGAATTCCTGGCGCTGGCCGCACTTGAGCTTGACCCAGTCGGACGAACGCCGCAGGACATAGGCGGAGTTCCTGCGCTTGCCGACCACGCCTTCCAGGCCGAGGCGGCACGCCGATTCGAACACCTCCTCGGGCCGGGCGTCGAACACGGCGCTGAATCGCACTTTCTCATGCGGCTTGTGCTCCACCACGCGCTGCAGCACGGCGCGGCGCTCCTCCAGCGGAACATCCCGCAAGTCATACCCGGCGCAGTGGGGAATGTCGAACAGGTAATAGACGATGTCGGCGGTGCGCGCACTGTCGAAGGCGCCCTGCAGGGCCTGGAAATCAGCGGGCAGCCGATCGCCGGGCATGATGATCTCCCCGTCGTACCAGCCGTCGGGCAGGTCCATGGACTCGAGAGCCTGGGCCAGATGCGGCAGCTCGCCGGTCCAATCGTTGCCGTTGCGGGTGACCAGCCTCACCGTCCCGGACTGCGCGCGCGTGAGCATGCGATACCCGTCGAACTTGATCTCATAGATCCAGTTGTCCGCGTCTTCGGGCGGTCTGTCCAGCAGAGTGGCCAGCTGCGGCGACAGCGCATCGGGTAGCGGCGACTTGCGCGCGCCTGCCGGGGGGCCCGAACCGGCTTGCGCCGCCGCGGGCGGAGTCTTCGCCGCGGCGGCTGAACGCGCGGGCGGCCGGTCCGCCAGGTCCTTCACGCTATCGGGCATCTCGTCCACCACGCTGAATTCGGACGCCGGCCGCACGAAGCTGTCCTTTTCCTTGATCAGCAGCCAGGGCTCCTGCTTTTCGTCGCCTTGGCCCTTCATGCGCACCAGCGTCCATTGGCCGTGCAACTTGTGACCCCGCAATTCGAACTTGAGCTTGCCGTCGCGGTAGCCCTCGTGCGGATCCTCCAGCGGCATCCACACGCCCTTGTCCCAGACGATCACCTTGCCGGCGCCGTATTGCCCGCGTGGAATGGTGCCCTCGAAGCTGTTGTAGGAGATCGGGTGGTCTTCCACGTGGACGGCCATGCGCTTGTCGGCCGGGTCGAAACTCGGTCCCCTGGGCACGGCCCAGCTCTTCATCGTGCCGTCCAGTTCGAGGCGCAGGTCGTAATGCAGCCGGTTGGCCCAATGCTTCTGGATAACGAACGCGCGCTCATCCGCGTTGGGCACACCCCCGGCCGCCGGCTCGGGTGTGATGTCGAAGTTGCGCTTTTCGCGATATGTTTTCAGGGCCCTGGGGGAACGCTCGTCCATGGCGTTGCGGCCTTTCTGTGCTCACCATAAGAAATGCCGGGCTGCGTGAATGTAGGACAAGCCGCCTTCGTGCCGTGCGCAAGCCGTCAAAGAAAAAGGCCGGCAACAATGCCGGCCTTGGCCGAAACCGGAGCCGTTGCGGCTCTCGCGTCGCGCACAGGTGCCCGCGTCAAGCCGACGCGCGGAATTGCTCGCGCAGCATCTTGATCTGATCGTGGTTGCGTTGCACGCCTTGCAACTGGCGCTCCACGATCAGCTTGACGCCGGCGGGCAGCGGCTTTTTCAGGACCTTGCGGTAGCGCGCCAGGGCGTTGTCTTCGCCGCGCTCGCACTCTTCCAGCACGGCAAGATCGTCATATGCCGACAGCGTGGTTCTGACCGCGACCCAGCCGCGCTCCAATGCACCCATGGCGGTGCCGCCTTCCTCGGGCTTGCCGCCCAGGCCGCGGACCTGCTCGGCGAGTTCCTGCGCCGCGCCGCGGCAATCGTCCGCGCGCTGCATCAAAACCGACTTCAAGTCCGGCCGTTTGGCTTGTTCGGCGCTGGCCTTGAAGCCATATTCGCCGTCCTTGCAGGTCTCGATGAGGTAATTGAGCGCGTCGATGACGTCATCCCGGTCGCCGCTGTTGTCGCCGGCGCTCTGCATCTCGCCCACCATGGCCGCCGCGCCGCGCGGGCGGTCACCCGTGAGGCTGGTGCCGATCCTGTCCCACGCGGCCCGGCTGGCCGGCCTGGCTTGCGGCCAGCTCAGGCTGGAATCGGCGCGCGCCGATTCCCACTCGGAAGCGAGCTTGGATTCGGCGCTGTCCCAGTCTTCCTGGTAGCGCGTGCGGCCGGTCAGGCCCAGGCGGTAGGCCGGCGCGTAGTCGTCGAAGCTGCGACCCTGTTCATAGTACGGCTCGCGCATGTAGTTCTCGCGCCAATGGGCTTCCTCGGCTGTCGGGTTGACCGCTTCGGCCGCGGTCCGGCCGGCCAGCCCGCCCGCGACGGCGCCGATCACGCCGCCAACGGCCACGCCCACCGGCCCGCCGATGGTGCCAGCCGTCGCGCCTGCGACGGCACCTCCAGTGGCGCCCAAACCCGTGCCGACCGGGTGCGAGCCTGGCTCATCGGTAAGGGGGTCGCGATTCATGTCCTTGTCTTCGGCAGCAGCCATGTGTATCTCCTTGAACGGTGAATGAACTGGATGGGATTGGCGCAATGCTTGCCTTGCGGCGGCACGGCCCCTGGGTACGCGCCATGCGGCGCCGCAAGGCGTCGTCATCTGCACTTACAGACCATCTTTCCGCCTGGCTTGCCAACGGGCAGTCGGCCAAACGGGAGAGTGCCTGTAGGAGAAAGCGCGCAGGCCCCGGCGTTGTGCGCGGCGGGGCCGAACCCACAGGCAAATACTGCGTTGTCCTACAGCTTGGGTGACGGCTCGAGCGCAGTCTCACGGGTGGCCGCATGCGCGCGCGCCCAAGCGTTTCGACCACCATGAAGTACTCGCTGCGAAAGACCCCTTCCCACTTGCACCTTGCCTACAAGTACGGCGAGGCGAGCGACGGTCTGCTGGGCCGTCACTTCACCCTGGAGGTCGAAGGCCGGTTGCTGACCCTGGGCATCGATCTGACGCCGAACTTCCACACCCGCAACAAGGGCGCCGCCGCTTACCTGGACGCCGTCAATCTCGTGCGCAACCATCACAAGCTGCGCTACCTGCAATGCAGCGACAACCTGCTGCGCACGCGCCTGATCAGGACCTGGGAGCAGGTGGAGGATCCCGAGCTGCGCTTGTGTCTCGAGCTGGGGCAACGCGGCCGCTACGTGTACGCGGTGCGGCCGCACTCGCTGTTCATGGGCGGCATCCAGTTGGACGTCGAGCGCGAACTCGAAGAAGACGCGATGAGCAGCCGGGCCCCCTTACAGGAATTGCATCACGCATGAAATCCTTGTGCAGCAAGCTCGTGGCGCCGGCCGCCGTCCTGCCTCGGCTCGTCCTGGCGTGCTTGCTCGGTTTCACGGCGCCCGCCACGTTCGCGGGCATCGCCGATCTGCGCGCGAAGTACGGCGAGCTGCAGGAGCAGCTGCGCAACAACAACTACCACCGGGCGCTGCACATCGATTCGTCCCAGTCCGGCGACATGCTCCGGGGCGACGTGTATGCGGTGCTGGACCATCCCTTCAGCCAGGTGAGCAGCGCGCTGAAGGAGCCGTCGGACTGGTGCGACATCCTCATCCTGCCTTTCAACACCAAGTACTGCCATGCCGCGGGCACCGACGGCGCCGCCAACCTGCACGTGCGCATCGGCCGCAAGTCCGATCAGCCGGTGCAGGATGCCTACCGCCTCGACTTCGCCTTGCGGCCGGTCGCCGCCACGCACGAATACTTCGAAAGCCGTCTCGATGCGCCAACCGGGCCGCTTGGGACGCGCGACTACCGCATCGTGGTCGCCGCCGTGCCGCTGGGGTCGGGACGCACCTTCCTGCATCTGAGCTACTCGTACGCCTACGGTGTCGCGGGGCGCATGGCGCTGCAAGCCTATCTGGCCACGGCGGGCTCCAGCAAAGTGGGCTTCACCGTGACCGGCCGCGACGGGCATGGCCAACCCATCTACATTGGCGGTGTTCGCGGGGTCGTGGAGCGCAACGTGATGCGCTATTACCTGGCGATCGACGCGCATCTGGCGTCGCTGAGCGCCGCGCCCGGTCAACAGCTGGAAAAAAGAATCGAGACCTGGTTCGACGCAAGCGAGCGCTATGCGCGCCAGCTGCACGAAATGGACCGCGCGACCTACCTCGCGATGAAGCGCGGCGAGTCCGAGCGCCAGCAGGCGATGATCGAGTAGGGTGCGCTACTTGAGGCCTGCCGCTGCACGCAGCGCAGCCGCCTTGTCAACCCGTTCCCAGGCGAACTCGGGTTCCTCGCGGCCGAAGTGGCCGTACGCGGCGGTCTTCTCGTAAATGGGGCGCAGCAGGTCCAGCATCTGGATGATGCCCCTTGGCCGCAGGTCGAAGTGGTCGTGGATCAGCGACGCGATCTGGTGGTCCGGGATCACGCCGGTGCCTTCGGTATAGACCGTCACGTTCATGGGCTTGGCCACTCCGATCGCGTAAGCCACCTGGATCTGGCACTGGCGCGCCAGGCCCGCCGCCACGACGTTCTTTGCAACGTAGCGGGCGGCATAGGCGGCCGAGCGATCGACCTTGCTCGGGTCCTTGCCCGAGAAGGCACCGCCGCCGTGCGGGCAGGCGCCGCCATAGGTGTCGACGATGATCTTGCGCCCGGTCAGCCCGCAGTCGCCTTGCGGACCGCCGATCACGAAGCGGCCAGTCGGGTTGATCAGGTAGCGGGTTTCTTTCAGCCATTCGCGGGGCAGGACCGGCTTGATGATCTCCTCGATCACGGCCTCGACGAAGGACGGGATCATGTGCTTGCCGTCGCTCTGCTCCGGGCTGTGCTGCGAGGAAATCACAACCGTGTCGACGCTGTGGGGCTTGCCGTCCACATAGCGCATCGTCACCTGGCTCTTGGCGTCGGGGCGCAGGAAGGGCAGCCGGCCGTCCTTGCGCAGCTGGGCCTGGCGCTCCATCAGCCGGTGCGCGTAATAGATGGGTGCGGGCATCAGCTCGGGGGTCTCGTCGCACGCATAGCCGAACATCAGGCCCTGGTCGCCGGCGCCGGCGTTCAGGTAGTCGTCGCTCGCGTGGTCGACGCCCTGCGCGATGTCGTTGGACTGCTTGTCGTAGGCCACCAGCACGGCACAACCCCTGAAATCGATGCCGTATTCGGGGTTGTCGTAGCCGATGCGTTTGATGGTGTCGCGCGCCACCTGTATGTAATCGACATGCGCGTTGGTCGTGATCTCGCCGGCGAGCACGACCAGGCCGGTATTGGTGAGCGTTTCGGCCGCCACGCGGCTACGCGGATCCTGGGTAAAGACGGCGTCCAGGATTGCATCGGAGATCTGGTCGGCCACCTTGTCGGGGTGTCCCTCGGATACCGACTCGGAGGTAAAAAGAAAGTCGTTCGCCATTTGAATAAACTCCACGGGTTGCTGAAGGCGCGTTGCCTTGAGCCGGAGCTTGGGGCGAACGCTTTAGCAGGATTATTTTTAAGAGCTTGCCGGTGGATTTCGTGGTGCCAGCCCACGGACAAGCTCAGGTCGCCCTGCAAGTAGTTCATAACTCGGCGACGACGATATTCTAGACTTTTGTGAAAACCCTGTTTCGCGTGTTTGCCCTGCTGCCGCTGCCCATATTGCACGCGGTGGGCATGGCGCTGGGCTGGCTGACGTTCCTGGCCTCAGGCACCTATCGCCGCCGCTTTGCCGACAACGCGCAACAAGCCGGCTACAGCCTCCCGCAGGTGCTGC
>DATMBW010000164.1:0-6268 GCA_035559095.1 Ramlibacter sp. | reverse complement strand
GCGCGCTAAGCGCGCCCGACCCCAGGCCGAGCAGCGCAGCCGCCACAGAGATCGCCCCCGCCGGCCACCACCTGCCGCGAGCCACCGTTGCGGGTGTTCTGCGAATCCCAACGGCATGTGCCGCAAAGGCGGGGCCGGCAGGCCGCGGCGCATCGATCACACGAGGGCGCCTGGGTTTGCTCGATCTCGTGGCCGCGCGCTTCTAGCGCGCTTCGTGATCTGACTCGTCGCAGTATTCAGTCGCCGCCTGGCCGGAAAAAACTATCCAGCAGTGGCGTCAGCGCCGGGAACTCGGCGTCGAAGCGCTGCCGGTTGACGAAATAGGCTTCGCAGGCCACCGCGAAAAATTCGTCGATCTCGGTCGCGCCATAGGGATCCAGCCAGGTCGGCTCCCCGCCGAAGCGTTCGGCGATGATGACCTTCTCGCGGAAAGCTTGGTACTCCGAGCGCATCACGGCCAGCCAGGCTTCGCGCGCCGACCGCGTGGGCAGGTGCGGGCAGCCGTCGGGGGCGCCGTCGCGCATGTCGATCTTGTGGATGAACTCGTGGATCACCACGTTGTAGCCCTGTTCCGCGGTGTTGCCGGCGCTGTCCACGTCGCTCCAGTTCAACATCACCGGGCCGCCTTCCATCGCTTCGCCGGCCAGCACCTCGTCGTAGTGATGGACCACGCCATGTTCATCGGTCACCGTGCGGCGCGCGAGCACTTCGCCCGGATGCACCACGATGCCCACGAAGTCGTCGTACCACTCCAGGCCGAGGTTCAGCACGGGCAGCACTGCTTGCGCCGCGATCGCCAGTGCAATGGCGTCAGTGATCACCAGGCCGTTGGCGCCATGAAATTCCTTGGAGGCCAGGAACTGCCCGGCCAGTTCCCTCAGCCGCCGCAATTCGGGTTCCGGCCGCGACGCCAGGAAAGGGTACCGCGGCAACAGGTCGCGCCACAGCCCGTCGGGGATCGCTTTGGCGGCGTGGCGTTTTGTTCGCAGCCAGGTGAACATCAGGAAAGGGCGACGCGTTCGGCGCCGGCCGCGGTCAGCCGCAGGGCTTGCAGACGGGGCGGCGCGCTTGCCGCGTCCCAGTCGCTGAGCACGATGCGCTGTCTCTTGCCCAAGGCGTGGTCGGCGGGCCGGTGCGTGTGGCCGTGGATCAGCACTTGCGCGTCGGCCGCGTCCAGCCAGGCGGCGGCCGACGCGCTGTCGACGTCGTGGAACGCGGCGCCGGATTGCTTGCGGGCCTCGCTCTGTTCGCGCAGGCCCCGGGCGATGGCCTGCCGCCGCGCCAGCGGCTCCGACAGGAACTGCCGTTGCCAGGACGGCGCGCGTACTTGCGCGCGAAAGCGCATGTACTCCGTGTCGGCCAGGCACAGGGCGTCGCCATGCGTGAGCAGCCAGCGCCGGCCCGCGAAACCCAGTACCGTCGGATCGGGCAGCAAGGTGGCGCCGCAAGCTTGCAGGAAACCCTCGCCCACCAGGAAGTCGCGGTTGCCGTGCATGAAAAAAACCGTCAGGCGAGCGGCGGCTGCCTGCAGCACCGCGGCGCAGTCGGCCGCGAAACCGGGCTCGCCGGCTGCGTCGTCACCGACCCAGACCTCGAACAGGTCGCCCAGGATGAACACGGCATCGGCCGGCGTGTCGCGCATGAAGCGGCGCCATGCCTCGAACGTGCCGGCCTGCCCGGCCTGCAGGTGCAGGTCGGAAATGACCTCGGCCGTGCGCCAGGAGGCTGGCGCCTGCAACTGCGCGATCGGTGGAACGGCGGCGGTCATCGGGAATCCTGCGCGCTACCCTTGCGAGGTTCGCCTCGAGAGCGGCCCGGCGCGATCACTCGCAAAACCACCATGCCCGGCGCGCTGTCAGAGCGCAACGGCCTTTTCGATCACCACGTCGTCATTGGGCACGTCGTCGTGGAAGCCCTTGCGGCCTGTCTTGACGGCCTTGATGCGGTCGACCACGTCGGTGCCGCGAACCACCTTGCCGAATACCGCGTAGCCCCAGCCCTGCATGCTGGGGGCGGTGTGGTTGAGGAATTCGTTGTCGGCGACGTTGATGAAGAACTGCGCGGTGGCCGAGTGCGGCGCCTGCGTGCGCGCCATCGCGACCGTGTAGTTCCCGTTCTTCAGGCCGTTGTTGGCCTCGTTCTCGACCGGTGCATCGGTCGGCTTTTGCTTCATGCCGGGCTCGAAACCGCCGCCCTGGACCATGAAGTTCGGGATCACGCGGTGGAAGATCGTGTTGTTGTAGTGGCCCTTGTTGACGTAAGCCAGGAAGTTGGCCACCGACTTGGGCGCCTTGTCCTGGTCCAGCTCGAGGGTGATGACGCCGTGGCCGGCGATATGAAGTTCGACTTGGGGGTTGCTCATGGGGAAGTCCTTGGTTCGGTTGAAGGGGGCTGCGGCGGCGAGTGCCCCGCAGCAGCTGCCTACTTGACGAGCGTGGCCGACGTGATGACGACCAGCGTCCTGGGCGCGTCGCTTGCGAAGGGACCCGCGGCCCCGGTGGGCATGGTCTTGATCTTGTTGACGACGTCCATGCCGCTGACCACCTTGCCGAACACCGTGTAGCCGTAAAGCTGGGGCGAGCCCAGCAGTTGTGCGCGCGGCACGTTCTCGTAAACCCGGCCCTGGTATTCGAATCGCGGCACAGGGTCGCCCGGCGGGATGACAACGGGGTCGAGCGAGGTGTTGTCCTTGACGTTGATGAAGAACTGCGAGGTGGCCGAATTCGGGTCGCTGGTTCGTGCCATCGCCAGGGTGCCGGTCGCATTCTTCGGCCCGCCTTTGGCCACCGCTTGCTGGCCTTCGTGGGGAACGGGGGGCCGTGTCGGCTTTTGCACATAGCTGGCGTCGAAGCCTCCGCCCTGGATCATGAAATTGTCGATCACGCGGTGGAAGATCGTGCCGTCATAGTGCTTGTCCTTGACGTACTGCAGGAAATTCTCGACGGTCTTGGGCGCCTTGTCCGGATACACCTCCACCACGATATCGCCGGCTGTCGTGGCGAACTTCACCCGTGGCGCCTCTTCGGCGGCGGCCACCGCGGTGGTCAGCGCCAGGCCCAGGGCCACTGTGATGGCCGCGAAGCGGCGGGTCATGACAGTCATCATCAACTGATTACTCCTTTTTAGAAAATATTCTTCAACGTGGCGCACGGATGGGGCCACTGCGTACTGGCGGGTGAGCCGCGTTCCCGGGGTATCGGGGCCAAGCGCAATGGTACCGGCGACAGCGACCGGTTAACGCTGCTCAGCCACCTTCGGCCGCTGGCCGTCTTGCGCCGGCTCCCCATGGCTTGAGCCGGGCGCTGCCGCCTTGGCCGGGGCGAGCAGCTGGCGGATCAAAGCCAGCTTGGGCTGCAACGTGGTATTGCGGGCATCGAGTTGCTGGGCCCGGGCATACGACTGGCCCGCCAGCTGGGCATAGACGTCGCCCAGGTTTTCATGTGCCGTGGCATACCCGGGGTTGGTGCGAATCGCCGACTCCAGTGCGGCCCGCGCCTTGTCGAACTCCCCCTGGCCGGCGTAGAGCACCGCCAGGTTGTTGTACGGTTCGGGCAGTTCGGGGTACTCTTGCGTGAGGCCGGTGAAAGTCGCGATCGCCTCGGGCTTGCGGCCGGCTTCGGACTGCGCAACGCCCTTGAGGAAGCGCATCTGGGGATCGCGCGGCTTGGCCGCCAGGTATGCGTCCGCCCGCGCGAGGGCTTCGGCCAGCTGGCCCGATCGCGTCAGCCGGCTCACGTCGCCGTAGTCGTCGGCGAAGCCAGGCAGCGGGATGCAAAGGGCGGCAGCGAGCGCCAGCACGTGGACGGAACGGGAAAAGGCGCTGCCGCCATGCGTCATAAGGCCTCGATGAGATCTAGCGTCGGACAAGCCCGCGCGGAGGGCTATATACTGCGCTGGATTGTAGCCGCGGCACCGAGGGCGCAGCCCGGCAAGTACCGAACCCCTTCAGACGAATTTGAAACAGCGCCGCCCGACGACGTAACGCTCAGCCGCGCCCCCGACACCACCCATGAGCCTGCGCATCTACAACACGCTGTCGCGTGCCCTGGAGGTTTTTTCCCCGCTGCAGCCCGGCCACGTGCGCATGTACGTTTGCGGCATGACCGTTTATGACTTGTGCCATGTGGGCCACGCGCGCGCCAACGTCGCATTCGACGTGGTGCAGCGGTGGTTGAAGGCCAGCGGCTACCAGCTGGACTTCGTGCGCAACATCACCGACATCGACGACAAGATCATCCGGCGCGCGGTGGAGAACGGGGAGACGGTGCGCTCGCTTACCAGCCGCATGATCGAGGAGATGTACCGCGACTTCGACGCGCTTGCGATCGAGCGGCCCACTCACGATCCGCGCGCCACCGACTACGTTCCCCAGATGCTGGACATCGTCCGGCAGCTCGAAGTCAAGGGGCTGGCCTACCGCGCCGAAAGTGGCGACGTGAATTACGCGGTGCGGCGCTTTCCGGGCTACGGCAAGCTGTCGGGCAAGTCGCTCGACGAGCTGCATGCCGGCGAGCGCGTCGCGGTGCTGGACGGCAAGGAAGACCCGCTGGACTTCGTCCTCTGGAAGGCGGCCAAGCCGGCCGAGCCGGCCGACGCGCAGTGGGACAGTGCCTATGGCAAGGGCCGGCCGGGCTGGCACATCGAGTGCTCGGCCATGTCGTGCGCGCTATTGGGCAAGACCTTCGACATCCATGGCGGCGGGGCGGACCTGCAGTTCCCCCATCACGAGAACGAGATCGCCCAGAGCGAAGGCGCCAACGGCCAGCCGCTGGCGCGCTACTGGATGCACAACGGCTTCGTGAACATCGACAACGAGAAGATGTCCAAGTCGCTGGGGAATTTCTTCACGATCCGCGAAGTGCTGGAGAAGTTCGACGCGCAGACGCTGCGCTTTTTCATCGTGCGCTCGCACTACCGCAGCCCTCTGAACTACAGCGACGTGCACCTGGAAGACGCCCGTGGCGCGCTCAAGCGGCTGTACACCGCGCTGGACCTCGTGCCGCCCGCACAAACGGCGATCGATTGGGCGCAGCCGCACGCTGCGAAATTCAAGGCGGCGATGGACAACGATTTCGCCACGCCCGAAGCGGTGGCCGTGCTCTTCGAATTGGCCGCCGAGGTCAACCGCGGCAGGTCGCCGCAGGCCGCGGGCCTGCTCAGGGCGCTGGGCGGATGCCTGGGCATCCTGCAAGGCGATCCCAAGGCATTCCTGCGCGCCGGCACCCGGCTGGACGAGGCGACGATCGCCGGCTTGATCGAGCAGCGTGCCGCCGCCAAGAAGGCGAAGAATTTCGCCGAGGCCGACCGCATCCGCAACGAATTGCTTGCGCAGGGCGTGGTGCTCAAGGATTCACCTGCGGGCACCACCTGGGAGGCCGCTTCTTGAGTTCGAACAACCCGGTGCAGATCCTGCTGGCCACCCCCGGGTACTGGGACGAAGCCTGCCGCCACCTGGCGCGCAAGGACCGCGTCATGAAGCGCCTGATCCCGCAGTTCGGCGACGCGTGCCTGCAGTCGCGCGGAGATGCGTTCACCACGCTGGCGCGCAGCATCGTGGGCCAGCAGATTTCGGTGAAGGCCGCGCAGACGGTATGGGACCGCTTTGCCCGGCTGCCGCGGCGCATGAGCGCGGGCAACGTGCTCAAGCTCAAGGTCGACGACATGCAGGCGGCCGGCCTGTCGGCCCGCAAGATCGAATACCTGGTGGACCTGGCTCTGCATTTCGACTCGGGCGCGATCCACGTTGATGCCTGGAAGGACATGGCCGACGAGGAGATCATTGCCGAACTGGTGGGCATCCGCGGCATCGGCCGCTGGACGGCGGAGATGTTCCTGATCTTCCACCTGATGCGGCCCAATGTGCTGCCGCTGGACGACGTCGGGCTGTTGAAAGGCATCAGCAGGAACTACTTTTCGGGCGACCCGGTCAGCCGCAGCGATGCGCGCGAAGTGGCCGCCGCCTGGGATCCCTATTGCAGCGTGGCGACTTGGTATATTTGGCGCTCGCTGGACCCCGAGCCCGTGGAATATTGACCCACCCCCGAAGCGGCCTTTGGCCGATGCCCCCTCGGGCTTCGCCCTCTCCCCCTCAAGGGGGCGCTGCCAGCGGACCGGCAAAGCCGGTTCCGCGGCAGCCCTGAATGGGAGGTGCGGAGGGCAGAGCAACTTAGAACAAGGAGTACACCTTGGCAAAGAAGACCTTCCTCGATTTCGAGCAGCCGATTGCCGAACTCGAGGGCAAGATCGAGGAACTGCGCTATGTGCAGAC
>DATMBW010000163.1:0-5373 GCA_035559095.1 Ramlibacter sp. | reverse complement strand
GTGCGAATGCTGATGGAAGAGGATCTGCCGCTGGCGCTGGACGAATTGATCGGCCAGGCCGTGGCGCTGTTTCCACAAGCCGATCCCAAGACTGCCGCCGTTCTGTCGGATTTCATTTACGAGCGCCTCGCCGGTTCGCTGCGCGAGCAGGGCTACAGCCCGCAGGAGGTCGACGCGGTGCTGGCATTGCGTCCGCAACGCCTGGGCGATGTCGCCAAGCGGCTGGCAGCCGTGCGTGCGTTCGCGGCCTTGCCTGAGGCGCCGGCGCTGGCCGCAGCCAACAAGCGCATCGGCAACATCCTCAAGAAAGCCGACCGGGCCGATGCGCATGTGAGCCAATTGCTGCTGCGGGAGGACGCGGAGAAAGCGCTGTATGCCATGACGCAGGAGATCGCGCCGCGGGCTCGCACGCAGTTCGAGGCCGGTGACTACACCGCGTCGCTGCAGACCCTGGCGGCCTTGCGCGAGACGGTCGACGCGTTCTTCGACGGCGTCATGGTCAACGCCGAGGAGGCCGACCTGCGCCTGAATCGCCTGGGCCTGCTGGCCACCCTCCACCAGGCCATGAACCGCGTGGCCGACCTTTCGCGCCTTGCTGTTTGATGGGGCTGTCATGAAACTCGTCATCCTCGATCGCGACGGAACCATCAACGCCGACAGCGATGAGTTCATCAAGACGCCCGAAGAGTGGACGCCGCTGCCCGGCGCGCTCGAGGCCATCGCGCGGCTCAATCACGCCGGCTGGCACACCGTCATCGCCTCCAACCAGTCGGGCCTGGGACGCGGGCTGTTCGACGTGGCCTCGCTCAACGCCATCCATGCCAAGATGCACAAGATGCTGTCTGCGCAGGGTGGACGCATCGACGCGGTGTTCTACTGTCCCCACAGCCCGGACGAAGGCTGCCAATGCCGCAAGCCCTCACCAGGGCTGTTCGAGCAGATTGCCGAGCGCTTCGGGGTCGACCTCAAGGGCGCGCCCGTGGTGGGTGACGGCCTGCGCGACCTGCAGGCCGGCGTTGCCGCCGGGTGCGAACCGCACATGGTGCTCACCGGCAAGGGCGCAGCTTTCGCGGGCCGGCCGCTGCCCGACACCTTTCCGGCCGGCACCATGGTGCACGAGGACCTGGGCGCGTTCGCCGACTGGCTGATCGCCCGGCAGCGGGCCGGCGCGTAGGCGGCTCCCGGCCCAGCGGCTCATGGCCTTCATCCGCTCGACGATCCACTTCATCTGGATGCTGCTGACGGTGGTGCCTTGGGCCACCGCGATCGTGGTGGGCTCGCTGTGGCGGGACAAGCAGGCCTTGTACTGGATGGCAGCGCACTGGCTGGGCTGGGTGATCGGCGGCGCCCGGGTCATCCTGGGCATCGAAGTGCGTACGCAAGGCATGGAAAACCTGCCGGCCGGGCAAACCAGTCCGGCCGTGCTGCTGGTCAAGCACCAGTCCACGCTGGAAACCTTCCTGATGCCAACGCTGATGCCGCACCCGCTGGCCTATGTATTCAAGAAGGAACTGCTGCAGCTGCCTTTCTTCGGCTGGGCCATAGGGCGCCTGGACATGGTTCACATCGACCGCAAGCAGCGGGCGCAGGCTTTCGGCAAGGTGGTGGAGCAGGGCCAACGGCTGTTGGCCCAGGGTGTCTGGGTCATCATCTTTCCCGAGGGCACCCGTATCCCGCGCGGCCAGAAGGGAATGTACAAACATGGCGGCACGCGGCTGGCGGTGGCGACCGGCGCACCAGTGATCCCCATTGCCGTGACGTCGGCCAAGGTGTGGCCGCGCAGGGCCTTCATCAAGCGGCCCGGCGTGGTCGACGTCTCGATCGGCAAGCCGATCCCCAGCCAGGGCCGCGACCCGGACGAATTGATGCGCGAAGTGGAGGACTGGATCGAATCCGAGATGCACCGGCTTGATCCGCTGGCGTACGAAACAACGCGGGACTGCGCCGCCTCGCATGTGTAAAACACGCTGCGATCAAAAGCGCCTCGGCTAAACTCGGCCGCATGTTCCGGCTGCTGCAGCTTACCCTCGACTTCTTCGATACCGCCCCCGCCGCTCCAGCCCCTCCGCCGGCGCCGAAACCCCCCGTCAAGACCAGGCGCAGGATCCGCGATGCTACTGAATTCATAGCGCCTTCGGCCGCGCCCGAACTGCTGGACCAGGTCCTTTCGACCCCGGCGTTTCGCCACCCGCGCGCCAACCGTGAAGCCCTGCTGGGCGACTTGGTCGTGGGGTATGAATTTCGCCGCGTCAAGCGGCGCAACATCGGCTTCATGGTCGGGCCCGAGGGGCTCACGGTGAGCGCGCCCAGGTGGGTGCCGCTGCACGAGGTGGACGCCGCCCTGAAGAGCAAGTCCGGTTGGATCGCGCGCAAGCTCGATGATGCGCGCGAGCGCCACCGGCGCGTCGAATCGGCCCGCATCGTATGGCAGGACGGCGCCACCTTCCCGTTCCTGGGCGAGCCGGTGATCGTCGTGTTGGACCCGCGCCATGCTTTCGACGAGGTCGGCGCCGTGCTCAATACCTGCGCCGACGCGTTGCCCGGCGTGCCGCGGCTCACCCTGCATATCGGCCTGCCCCACGCCGCGCAGCCCGCCCAGATACGCGACGCGGTGCAGGCCTGGCTGATGCGCCAGGCCAGGCGCCTGTTCACCGAACGCCTCGCGCATTACGCGCCGCTGCTGGGCGTGCAGTGGCGAAAACTGGCCCTCAGCAGCGCCGGCACCCGCTGGGGGACCGCCCATGCCGACGGCCTGATCCGGTTGAACTGGCGGCTGGTGCACTTCCGGCTGCCGGTGATCGACTACGTGGTGGCGCACGAGCTGAGCCATCTGCGCGTGATGGACCACAGTCCGCGCTTCTGGGAGACGGTACGGACGGTGGTGCCCGACTACGCGCAGTTGCGCGGGCAGCTCAAGGACGAGGCCCTGCCGCCGTGGTGAGGCCGTAAATCGCCGGCGGCGTCCCATCGGGCCGTACACTGGCAAGGGAGGAGCCAAGAGCAATGGGGGGGAAGCTGAGTCTTCAGGAGCGCCTGTTGGTACTGGTGGTGGTTGCCATCCTGCCGCTGGCGGCGCTGTCGATCTGGTTTTCCGTCCGCGAGATGGATTCGGATATCCGCGCGGCGCAGTCCCAGTTGAAGTTCGCCGCCTCGCTCATCGCGGCCCAGCAGGACCGCACCGTCGCAGCAGCGCAGCACCTGCTCAGGACCGTGAGCACCATGCCGCAGATGCAGGCGCCCGAGCGCAAGTCCTGCGAGAAATTCTTCGAGGTCCTGCGCAGCCTCCATCCGATCTACTCCAACATCGGCGTCGTCGACACCACGGGCAAGGTCATTTGCCACGCCAGTGGCCGCATCGGCGATTTCAGCCTGGCCGACCGGCCCTACGTCGCGCAGGCCCTGGCCGCGCGCCGCTTCGTGATGGGCGCGCCGGCCGCCGGAAAGTTGTCGGAACGTTTCATCGTTCCGTTCGCCCAGCCCGTGCTCGAGGGCGACAAGGTCACGGGCATCGTGTTCGCCTCGCTCGACCTGGAAAATGCCGGCAACGACCTGGCCGCCGTGCAACTGCCCACCGGCGCGCGGGTCATCGTGGCCGACCGCCGCGGGCTGGTGCTGATGGAGCATCCGCCGCGAAGCGGGGGCGCACCGGGCGGCGCGCTGGGCGACCTCCCGTTGCTCGAGGCCGCGCGGCGGATGGCCGGGGGCACGGGCGAGTGGAGCGATGTTTCGGGCCAGGAGCGCATCTATGCCTTCGCGCCCAGCCGCCTGGTGGGCGACGAAGGTTTTTTCGCCACCGTCAGCATCGACCGCGACCAGGTGGCGCGGGCGGCCTTCGTCTCCACGCTGCGCAGCGAGTTGCTGGTGCTGGGCCTGGCCTTGCTGGCGGGGTTGGCCGCCGCGTGGTGGCTCGGTGGGCGGATCGTCGTCGGGCCGGCCAAGAAGATCCTGGCGACCGTGCGGCGGCTCGAGCACGGGCACCTCGATGCGCGCGTGCCGTTGGCGCCCGGAAGGCAGCGCGGCGAGTTCGACCGGATCGGGGCCGCCTTCAACCTGATGGCCGAATCGTTGCGTTTGCGCCAGCTCGATCTTGAAAACGAGCTCGGCCGCAGCCGCAGCGCCTACATGGTGCTGGACCTGGTCCTGAACAGCATGCAGGACGGCCTCGTCGCCGTGACCAGCACCGGACAGTTCCTGATGTTCAACGAGGCCGCGGCCCGGCTGTTTCCGCTGAACGGCCCGGCGCTGCTGCCACAGCAGTGGGCCGAGGGGTTCGGCTTCTACCACGACGACAAGAGGACGCTCTACCGCGCCGACGAGCTGCCGCTGGTGCGGTCGGCGCAGGGCGAGAGCGGGCGCCTGCAACAGCTGTACGTCCGCAATGCGCTGGTGCCCGACGGCCGCTTGTTGCAATGCAGCTGGCAGCCGATCCGCAACGAAAGCGGCATCCGCGGCGGCCTGGTCGTCTTCACGGACGTCACCGAGCTGCAGCGGCTGCAGTCCGAACAGGCGGCGCAATTCGAACAGCTGTGCGACGCGCAGCGCAAGCTGATCGAGGCCCAGCGCATCGGGCGCGTGGGCAACTGGGAACTTGACCTGCTGAGCGGGCGGCTCTGGTGGTCCGACGAGGTCTATGAACTGTTTGGCGTGAGCCGCGAAAATTTCGACGGCAGCCTGCACGCGTTCATGGACTTCGTGCACCCGGAAGACCGGCCGCTGGTCAAGCCCGCGCGCGATGACGCGGTGCGTGACGGCAAGGTGATGAACCTGGAATACCGCGTGGTCAAACCGGACGGCATCGCCTGGATCCACGAAATCGCGGAGATCCGGCGCAACGATCGCGGCGAGCCGGTGTGGTTCGGCGGCGTCCTGCAGGACATTACCGCGCGCAAGAAGAATGAGCAGGCCCTGCTCGACAGCGAGCGCGAGCTGCAAGGCTATACGCTGATGCTGCAGCGCGCGGCCGAGGCGGCCCTGGCCATCACCGCGCATTCGTCGCGCGAAAACACGATGCAGGAGGTCGCCGACCAGGCGCGCCGGGTCATCGGCTGCCATCAGGCGATGGTCAGCCTGGCCGAAAACAACGACTGGGGCCGCATGGTCACCTCGATGTCCATGTCGGGCGAGTACGCGGCCTCGCGCGACGGCGAGACGGCATCCGTCGGCCCGATCGTCCATGCGCTGGTGCGCGAGTCGGGCCGGCCGTTGCGCTTGAGCCAGGCGCAGCTCGATGCGGACCCGCGCTGGCGCGAGTTGGCCGCTCACACCGGCGCGCATGCGCCGTGGTGTGGACTGCTGGCGTTGCCGCTGGTCAGCCGCAGCGGCCAGCAAATCGGCATGCTGGTGCTTTGCGACAAGGAGAGCGGCGAATTCACC
>DATMBW010000162.1:0-2317 GCA_035559095.1 Ramlibacter sp. | reverse complement strand
CATCGCCCGGCCGCGCCATGGCGGGAATGCCGTCCGCGCCGGGAGCGTAGGGCCGGTAGTCTTCGCGCGGCCCGCTGGCCCACTTGCGCTGCGCCCGCTGCGCGCCGGCATCATCGGGCAGTTCGACCGTTTCGGTCAGCTGCGCGATCACCTGGTCGTACAGCACGACGACCGGCGTGCGGAAGGTCTCGGCCAGCTCGAAAGCGCGGATGGTCTCGAAGTAGATCTCGCGCACCGACGCCGGCGCCAGCACGATGATCGGGTAGTCGCCGTGGCTGCCCCAGCGGGACTGCATGATGTCGCCCTGGGCCGGCCGCGTGGGCATGCCGGTGGACGGGCCGCCACGCATCACGTTCACGATCACGCAGGGGATTTCGGCGCCGGCCGCGTAGCCGAGGTTTTCCTGCTTGAGGGAGAAGCCGGGTCCGCTGGTGGCCGTGAGCGACTTGACGCCGCCCATGGAGGCGCCGATCACAGCGGCCATGGACGCGATCTCGTCCTCCATCTGCACGAACACGCCATCGACCTGCGGCAGGGCGCGCGAAAGCCGTTCGGCGATTTCCGAGGAAGGCGTGATCGGGTAGCCGGCAAAGAAGCGGCAGCCCGCAGCGACGGCGCCCAGGGCGCAGGCGTGATTGCCCGAGATCAGGCGCACGGCCGGCTTTGCCGGGAGCAAGGGATGCGGTGCATTCATGATGTGGCCAGGGCCTCAACGGCCGGTTTGTCGAGGTGAACGCGTATGGCGAAATCGGGACAGACCCACTCGCACACGCGGCAGCCGGTGCATTTCTGCGGATCGGCCAGTTCGGCGATGCGCTCTTCGTTCAGGCGCAGGCAACGCTCGGGGCAGAGCTTGACGCAGATGTCGCAGCTCTTGCACCACTCGGGCGTGATTTCCAGCCGCACGTGGCGGGTCGCCGCGGCGGGGACGCCGTCCGCCCGATCGGGCTCGAGGCGCGCGCGAGGCGGCTCGGCGGGCGCGGAGCGCGCCTGTTCGACCCAGCTGCGTCCGCTTCGGAAGGCTTCGAGGTTGACCGCCGTGGTTTTCTTCGGAACGAACTGGACGATCGCCTTTTCCCATTCGTCGACCGGGAAGTCGAGCGCCGTGGAGAGCGCGCCCAGCAGGACGACATTGGAGGCGCGCTCGTTGCCCAGGCGATCGGCCATCCCGGTGGCATCGATCGCATAGCCCTCGGCGACATGCGCCTTGACTTCCTCGGGGGTCTCGCGCGAGTAGCGCAGCGGCGCGTCGGCTTGCCGGTTCAGGCAGGCGAACGGCGGCACGATGCGCTTGGTATCGCACAGCAAGATGCCGGTGTTGCGCTTCAGATGGGGCAGCCAGCGCATGCCTTCGGCCCATTCCAGCGCGACCAGGATGTCGGCCTCGCCATCGGGGATGATGGGGGACCACACACGCGGCCCGAAGCGCACGTGGCTGAACACGCTGCCGCCGCGCTTGGCCATGCCGTGCACTTCGCTTTGTTTCACGTCCAGGCCGCGTGACTGGGCCAGCCAGGCGAGCACTTTGGACACCATGATCACGCCCTGGCCGCCGACGCCGACGATCAGGACATTGACGGTCCGGTCGGCGGCGGGAGCAGCGTCAGGAAGCGTCACAGCGGCGGTCCGCGCCTTGGCGGAGGATCGGGCCGCGCTCATGCCGTCACCTCCGCGGCCGGTTTGATCAACTTGATGCTGTCCATGGTGCAGACCTGCGCGCACAGCGTGCAGCCGATGCACAGGGAGGCATCGATCTTCACCTTGTGCCGGCCCTCGAACATGTCGTCGGACCAGGTGAGCGCCGGGCAACCCAGGTTCATGCACGACTGGCAGGCGTTGCACTGCGACGTGACCTCGAATGCGGGCCCCTTGATCTTCACCGGGTCGAGCACGCAGGGCCGGTTGGAGATGATCACCGAAACGCCGCGGTAGGCGATGCCTTCGCGCAGCGTCTGGTACATCACCGCCAGGTCGTAGGAGTCGACGGTGCGGACCCACTTGACGCCGCAAGCGCGCACCAGCGCCTCGTAGTCGACCCGCGGCGCTTCTTCGCCACGCAGCGTCTTGCCGGTGCCCGGATGCTCCTGGCCGCCGGTCATGGCGGTGATGTGGTTGTCCAGCAGCATCACGGTGATGTTCGCGTCGTTGTACACGGCATCGATCAGTGACGGGATGCCCGCGTGCAGGAAGGTCGAATCGCCGATCGTCGCCATGATGGGCTTGGGCTCGCCCGCCTTGGACATGCCCACGGCATTGCCGATCGAGGAGCCCATCGAGACGCAGGTTTCCAGGCCCCGCAGCGGGTCGAGGCAGGCCA
>DATMBW010000161.1:0-5025 GCA_035559095.1 Ramlibacter sp. | reverse complement strand
GCTGGTCGAAACCGCGTTCATCAGCAATCCGGAGGAAGAGGCCCGGCTGCGCAGCGACCTGTACCAGGAACAACTGGCCGACGCCCTCATGCGCGGCATCAACCGCTACTTCGCCCGCAATCCGCCGCTGGCCCGCGCCAGGGCGCTGTGATCCGGCCGGGCGCGGTTTCGCGGACTCGACATTCCGGCCGGCACCGACGGGGCCGACCGGCCTTTTCCTACACCTGCGGCCGGGCAAGCCTGCCTAGAGTGGACGCACAGGCAACACAAGCGACGCACGCGTTCGCGTCGCGCCTGGCAGTTCAACACAAGAGGTGTACTGATGAAAACCAAGCTCGTCGCGGCCGCGCTGGCCGCATCCTTGCTGGGGTTGACCGGCTGTGGCACGATGGACCGCCAAACCGCAGGGACCATCGGCGGCGCGGTGGTCGGCGGTGTGGTCGGTGACGCCGTGATCGGCGGGCCGGTGGGCACCATCGGTGGTGCGGCTGCCGGCGCCTTGATCGGCAACAAGGCCACTGAACCCTCCCGCAGGTAACGCCAAGCCCGTTCGGATCGGGCAGGCCCCCGCCCTGGGAACATACAGGCCTACCCGACCCGCATGGCCTTGCGCCTGGACTTCCATGCCCCAAACAGGATGACCACCCCGGGAATCAGGATCATCGCCCAGATGATCTTGTCGAGGTTGGTCTGCACCCAGGGCACGCTGCCGAAAAAATAGCCGGCGGTGATGATGCTGCCCACCCACAATGCGCCGCCCGTCACGTCGTAGAACGTGAATTTGCTGCGCGTCATCTGCGCCACGCCGGCCACGAACGGCGCGAACGTGCGCAGAAAAGGCAGGAAACGGCCGACCACCAGCGTGATGCCGCCGTATTTCTCGTAGAACGCGTGGGCCTCGTCGAAGGCCTTCTTGTTGAAGTAGCGCGAGTCTTCCCAATGGAACACCCGCGGCCCGAAATAGCGGCCGATGGCATAGTTGCTCTGGTTGCCCAGCACCGCCGCTGCCAGCAACAGGCCAGTCGCAAGCGGATAGCTCATGAGGCCGGCGCCGCACATCGCGCCCACGACAAACAGCAGCGAGTCCCCGGGCAGGAACGGCATGACCACGACGCCCGTCTCCACGAAAATGATCAGGAACAGCAGCCCATAGACCCAGGCACCGTAGTTCACCACGAAGGTTTCCAGGTATGTGTCGACGTGCAGGATGAAGTCGACGAAAAAGCCAATCAGTTCCATCGGGCCGATTATCACAGCCCTTCCGGCGGCCTTCTAGAATGTGCGCTTCCCGATGGACGCCACTCCTTCCCCCATCCCGCGCCGGCCGATCCGCGAATTGCCGGACGAGCTGATCAGCCAGATCGCCGCCGGTGAAGTGGTCGAGCGGCCCGGCTCGGTGGTGCGCGAGCTGGTGGACAACGCGCTGGACGCGGGCGCATCCCAGGTCAATGTGCGCCTGATGGCCGGCGGTGTGCGCCTGATCTGCGTCGAGGACGACGGCGCGGGCATCCCGCGCGAGCAGTTGCCTGCCGCTCTCAAACGCCACGCCACCAGCAAGATCGCCTCGCTGGCCGACCTGGAAGCGGTAGGCACCATGGGCTTTCGCGGCGAGGCGCTCGCTGCGATCTGCTCGGTGGCCGAACTGAGCCTGCTCTCGCGAACGTCGGACCAGGCCAGCGCCTTCCTGCTCGACGGCCGCAGCGGCGAACTGCGCCCCGGCGCCCGCGCCGTCGGCACCACGGTGGAAGTCAAGGAGCTGTTCTTCAGCACGCCGGCACGGCGCAAGTTCCTCAAAAGCGACGCGACCGAGCTCGCCCATTGCCTGGAGGCGGTGCGGCGCCATGCGCTGGCGCGGCCCGACGTGGCATTCACGGTCTGGCACGAGGGCAAGCTGGTGGAACAGTGGCGGCCGGCCACGCGCGAGCAGCGCCTGGCCGACGTGCTGGGCGGCGACCTGCTCGAACAAAGCGTGGCGGTGGAATACGTGGCCGGGCCGATCGGCGTGGATGGCAGGCACACGCTGCGCGTGACCGGGCGCGCCGGCATTCCCGATGCGGCGAGGTCCCGCGCGGACCAGCAGTTCGCCTATGTCAACGGCCGCTTCGTGCGCGACAAGGTGCTGGCCCACGCGGCGCGCAGCGCCTACGAGGACGTGCTGCACGGACAGCGCCAGCCGGTCTATGCGCTGTACCTGGAGATCGACCCGGGGCGGGTGGACGTGAATGTGCACCCGACCAAGACCGAGGTGCGCTTTCGCGACAGCCGCGAAGTGCATCAGGCGGTGCGCCATGCCGTGGAAAACGCGCTGGCGGCGCCGCGCGCCGGCGCGGCTCCGATATCCGCCGCGCCGGGCAGCGAACCGGACCCGCGACAAGGCTCGCGGTCCGGCATGGGTTGGGCGCAACCCGCGATGGATTTCAGCGTGGGGGCCGGTCACCGCGTTTCCGAGCCCGGCGCGCCCTGGCAGCTATCGACGGTTCGTCCTGGGCCATTCGACCCCGCTGGGGACCGGGCTGGCCCGGCCCCAACGGAATCTTCCCTTCCCCAAGGCGACTGGCCGCTGGGCCGCGCCATCGCGCAATTGCAGGGCATCTACATCCTGGCGGAGAACCAGCAGGGCCTGGTCATCGTGGACATGCATGCGGCGCACGAGCGCATCGTGTACGAGCGCCTGAAACTGCAGATGGACAACAGCCTGGCCGGTGGCGGCGCGGCCACGGGTATCGCGAGCCAGCCGCTGCTGATCCCCGCGACATTCGCGGCCACGCCGCAGGAAATCGCAACTGCGCAATCCTGCGCGGCCACGCTCGAGACGCTGGGCCTGGAGATCACGCCGTTCTCTCCCAAGACCCTGGCCGTGCGCGCCGTGCCCACCACCCTGGCCGCGGGAGACGCGGTGGAACTGGCGCGCGGCGTGCTGGCCGAAATGGCCCAGCACGACGCCAGCACGGTGATCGAGCGCGCGCGCAACGAGCTGTTGGGGACCATGGCCTGCCATGGCGCGGTGCGCGCCAACCGCAAGCTCACGGTGGACGAGATGAACGCCTTGCTGCGCCAGATGGAAGTGACCGAGCGCGCCGACCAGTGCAACCACGGCCGCCCGACCTGGCGGCAGCTCACGCTGCGCGAGCTCGATGCGCTGTTCCTGCGCGGGCGTTAGTAGGAGCCTGGGCTCCCAGGCGTGAACTTTTCGCGGCGCAGGCGGTCAGTCCTAGGCATGAAACGCTGGACCCTGTTTGCCGCCGCTTGCGCCCTGGCCGTCACGATGGGCTGCACCACGCTCGAGGAGAAGCAGCGCGCCTGGATCTTCCAGCCCAGCGATCGCAGCTGGGGCAGCACCGCCGAACTGGCGCACGACATGGCCGACGTGTGGGTTGAATTCGCCTCGCGCGTGACCGGCGAGCCGGCGCGGTTGCACGGTTTGTGGCTCGATGCGGAAAAGGGCGCCGCCAACGGGCCCGTGCTGCTGTATCTCCACGGCGCGCGCTGGAACGTCGCGGGATCCGCCCCGCGCATCCGCCGCATGCAGGAGCTGGGCTTTTCGGTGCTGGCCATCGACTACCGGGGCTTCGGCAAGAGCACGCCGGTCCTGCCTTCGGAAGACATGGCGTACGAGGACGCCCGCGCCGCCTGGGACTGGCTGGCGGCGAAATATCCGCAGCGGCCGCGCTACATCTTCGGCCATTCGCTGGGTGGCGCCATTGCCATCGACCTGGCCGCGCAGGTGCGGGACGAGCAAGGCACCATCGTCGAAGGCACGTTCACCTCGATCCCGGACGTGGCCAGCAGCATGAAGTGGGGCTGGTTGCCCGTGGGCCCGTTCATTACCCAGCGGTTCGAAGCCGTCAAGAAAGTGGCCGGGATCGGCTCGCCCCTGCTCGTGGTGCACGGTGACAGCGACAAACTGATCAACAGCGAACTCGGCCGCAGGCTTTACGAGGCCGCCCAGGGCCGCAAGCGCTTCCTGCTGGTCGAGGGCGGCTCGCACTTCAGTACGATGTCCATAGGGCAGGCGGGGTACCGCGAGGCGCTGGCCGACCTTTTCAGCCTGCGCTAGAAGCCTGCGCTCCTAGCCTTCTGCTAACCTCGGCCGGATGCCCGCCGCGCCGCAAACCGTGTCCATCGCCAGCTCCGCCATGACGCCGGCGCTGGTCGTGCTGGTGCTCTCGCTGCTGCTGGGAATCCAGCCCATCACGTCCGACCTGTACCTGCCCGCGCTGCCGTCGATGACCGAAGGTTTCGGCGCCCCGGTGTCGCAGGCCCAGCTCACTCTCACGACCTTGTCGCTGGCTTTCGGCATTTCGCAGCTGGTGTGGGGGCCGCTGTCGGACCGCTTCGGCCGCCGGCCCGTGCTGCTGTGGGGCCTGAGCGCCTACACGCTGGCTTCCGTCGGCTGCGCGCTCGCGGCTTCCATGCCGCTGCTGATCGTGTGGCGCGCCGTGCAGGGCGCCGCGATGGGCGCGGGGGTCGTGGGGTCGCGCGCGATCGTGCGCGACCTGTACACCCCGGAGACCGGTGCGCGCGTGATTTCCTTGGGCCTCACCGGCCTGGGCGTGATCGCCTGCCTGTCCGCCCCGCTGGGCGGCCTGCTGACGGACCTCTGGGGGTGGCGCTATGCACTGGCGAGCCTGGCGGTGTTCGGCGCGCTGTCGCTGTTCGTCGTGGCGCTGCGCCTCCAGGAGACGGTGCCCCGCACCAACCCGCTGGCGCTGCGGCCGGCGACGCTGGCCGCGACGTGGCTGGCCATCCTGCGCCATCCCACCTTCCTGGCCTGGTCGGCACTGACGACGGCCGGGTATGCGGGGCTGTTCACTTTCCTCGCCTCCTCCTCGTTCGTGTTCATCAAGGTGCTGGGGCTCACGCGCACGCAGTTCGGCCTGATATTGTCCTCAATGTCGTTTTCCTACCTGCTGGGCACGTTCCTTTGCCGCCGGCTGCTGCCGCGCTTCGGCTTGCGGCGCACGGTGGCGATGGCGGGCGTGCTCACGCTGGCCGGCGGCACGCTCACCGGTGTGCTGGCCCTGG
>DATMBW010000160.1:0-2315 GCA_035559095.1 Ramlibacter sp. | reverse complement strand
GTCCCTGCCTCAGGCCTTTCCCGCGCGTTTGGACCGCGTGGAAGGCGAGCCGGCAAGCCCCAGGGACTTTTTCCCGCGTCCCGCGGGAGCGACCTGGTTGGCGCCGCGAACCAGCGAGGACATGGTTTTCTCGTGGAGCCGCCTGAGCTCGTCGTCGTCGGCCATCATGCCCGACAGGCGCAGCATCACCAGGCCATGGGCGGCCGCCCAGAGCATCCGGCCAACCGATGAAGCGTCGCCGCGCAGCACGCCCTTGTCCACAAGCGGCTTGACGTAGGCCACCATGCAGCGGTTGGCCCGCGCAAACGCTTCCGAGAGTTCCGGGTACTCGGTCATGGAGGGCTGGTTGACGTCGAACATCATCCGATAGGAGTCGGGGTTGGCCAGCGCAAAGCCCAGGTAGGTTTGGCCGACGTTGCGCGCGCTCTCGCGAGGATCGCGGCTGGACCGGGTGGCCGCCTCGATCACTTCGCAGAACTGGTTGAAGGCCGCCGCCCGCACGGCTGCGAGGATCTCTTCCTTGTTCTTGAAATAGCGGTAGGCGGCGGTGGGGCTGCAGTCGAGCTCGCTGGCGATCTGGCGCATGGTGACGCCCTCCACGCCGTGGCGGGCGAACAGCACCTGCGCCACCCGGCAGACGTCGGCGCGGAACTCGGCCACGGCTTCCATGCTCAAGACAGGTCTCATTTAATTTACGCTGTTTAATTTACAGCGTTAAATATATCGCCCTTTTTCGTCTTGTCAACCTTCTTGTCGGGTGAGCTTGCCGCGCCGAATGAGTGCCCGGCGCTGAGCGAATCGAGGCGGCATTTCCCGCCGGGCAGGCGCAGGAAATCGCGAATGCGGCCTGCCGCACCAACCGATGCCCAGCAATACATCTGGTCTTATCTGTTCGACGTGCGGTCATGCTCAAGCAAGGGGTCTTGCTCTATGCTCGATACAGCCCGCGGGCGCCTCAGCGATGCCGGGTTCGTCAACGTTTCTCTCTTGCAGGAGATTGCTCATGAAACTCACCCGATTCATGCCCCCCGTTGATTGGTTGAAATGGGTCCTGGCCGCAGCACTGGGGCTGGGACTGGTTGCCTGCGGCGACAACGATGACGGCCAAGTGACGACGACGCTGAACGCTTCGCTGTCCGGGGACCAGGAGGTCCCGGGCGTGCCCACCGGCGCCCTGGGTTCCGGCACTTTGTCCCTTGATTCTCCGTCGCGCGGAATCAGAGGCAGCATTGTGCTGGACGGCATGACTGCGAACGCCGCGCACATCCACCTGGGGGACGTCGGCGTCAGCGGTCCCATCATCGTTCCCCTGATCGAAACCTCTCCCGGCACCTGGTCGGTACCGGCCAACGCCGTGCTGACAGAGTCGCAGGCGACCGCTTTTGCCGCCGGCGGCTTGTACTACAACGCGCACAGCACCGCGTTCCCGAACGGCGAGATCCGAGGCCAGATCGGCCGCGACGTTTTCGTGGTGCCGATGACACCGGCGCAGGAGGTGCCGCCTCCCATATCGACCGCGACCGGCACCGGTGTGTTGAACCTGGATCCGGCGACCAGGAAGTTCACCGCGCGCGTCGCGGTGTCGGGCATGGTTGCCACGGCCGCGCACATCCACGCCGCCGCCATCGGCGTCAACGGGCCGATCATCTTCCCATTGAGTGAAACCGCGGCAGGCAGCGGGGTCTGGGTGTCCGCCCCGGACGCGATTCTCAGCGAGGCCGAACTCACCACCTTGAGGGCTGGCGGGCTGTACTTCAACGCCCACAGCGTTGCCTTCCCGAACGGTGAAATCCGTGGACAGATCGGCCGTAACGTGGGCTTCGCGCGCCTGACCGGGTCCGAGGAAGTACCGCCTACGGCGTCCACCGCCACCGCCACGGGAATGCTCGTCATCGACCCGGCCACCAGGGCAGCCAGTGGCCGCATCACGGTGAGCGGCATGGCGACAACCGCGGCGCATGTCCATCAGGCCGCGCCGGGTGTCAATGGCCCGATCATCGTGCCGCTCACCGACGCCGGCGGCAACGTCTGGAACGTTCCGGCGAACGCCAGGCTCAGCGCCGAACAGTTGACGGCCTTCAAGCAGGGTAACCTGTACTACAACGCGCACAGCGCGCAGTTTCCCAATGGGGAAATTCGCGGGCAGATCCGCGCGCCGTAAGCCCCGGGTCCCGGCGCGGCGTCGTCGGGATTCAACGGTACCCGATCCACGCCGCGCCCTGTTCCGCCCCGGCAAGCAGCCGCTTGAGTAGGCCGCGCGTGCGCTCGGACCCAGCCGACTTGTCGGTCAGCCAGCACGAGAACGTGGTCAGGTA
>DATMBW010000159.1:0-2810 GCA_035559095.1 Ramlibacter sp. | reverse complement strand
AGCGGCAATGCAGGCAGCTTGGCCCGACTTAAACAGCGCGCATACGCAACTCATTGAAATGGCGCGCATAAACCAAGCCGATGGCGATTTGTAGTGCCACGACCGCTTGCGCTTCGAAAAACGCAAGCCTTACCAGTGGTTTGCGGTCAGTTGAAAAGCTCAGTCCGACCATTGGCACTACAAAGCAGCCCTTCACGAGAATTCTGCCGTTATCTCAACGAGTTGCGCATGCGCACTGTTTAAGTCGGGTATGGGGTGGGAATTAGCCTAAACCTGCTCTACACGGCGGGGCTGTTGGCTGCGGTCGGCTGGGGCCTCTGGACCAGCATACAACGCCGTACGCTGCCTGTGGCGCCGGTGCTTGCGGCGTTCCTCCTCGGGGCCCTGTTCCTGAGGCTGCCACAGCAGGGGAGTGCGGAGGTCAACCCCGGCGAGCAACTGGCCTGTCCGGCCCTGCTTCTGCTCCTCCTCTTCCTGCCCTTGCCGCGCCAGTTGACACAACTGCTGTAATTGCTCAGGCCAATGAGCCTGGGGTTAACCGATATGAGGGGCGCCGCGGATGCGCGGTGGTCAGGCGCGGCTGAAGCGGGCGGCGAGAATTGCGTCTGCAATTTCGGGATTGAAGTCGTCGGGGTCGAAGTCTTCACCCAGCCACTCACGTCGCTCGGCGTGCTCTGGATGAGCAGGATCGGCGAGGACTTCGAGCAGCTCAAGGTAGCCCCAGGGGCCGCCACAATCCTCGGGCGGACACCTGCGCTTTCCGGCGGTACAGGTGGGACGGGACAGAGCCTCAACGACGGGCAGGCTCTTTTCGATCAGGAGCGCATGTTCCCAGTTGTCACCGAAGTCGTAGGTGTAGGCGAAGCGGGTGACGCCAGACTTGATCAGGCCGTTCAGGGTGACGCGTTTCTCGTCGGCGACATCGTCGACGACACGCGGATCACCGTACTGCCGGCCCTCGATGTCGAATGTGTGAAGATGGTCGTCTTCCCATCCCATGGCGGCCTGGATCGCGCGATGCAAGTCACCGAGCGTCGTCTCACCGGGAACCAGGAGCCGGCGCCAGACCGGTGGTTTCGTGCCGCGCAGCGTCAGCTTCAGGCTGACCACGTTCCGGTTGACGTCGCTCTTCGGCTTGGCGGTTCTGGCCATCACGGCCTCCTGCCATTACGCACCGCATCGACTGCGAGCTGCATGTCTATGCTGTGCGCGATGAGGCCATGGAGAGCAAGCGGGTTCATGCAGCCGTCGGCAGGGGCTGTCCATTGAGGGTGAGGCGGAGGGCATGGAGGATGCCGACGCCGCGCCGTCGGGCGGTTTCGAGGACCGAGCGGACGTCGGCGTAGAGGTCAGCGCCCCATCTGGATCGGAAGCCGTTGGTGATCTTGCGGAAGATGACGCAGGGTCGCAGCGCCTGTTCGGAGCCGTTGTTGGTGGGCGAGACCGTGCGGTCGGTGAGGAAGACGAACAGGTTCTGGCGAAAGCGCTTGATGATGCGCTGGAGCTTCAGCCCTGGCTTGGTGTCCGGCACGATCTTGAGCAGGCCATCGAGCGCGCGCTGGAGCCGGGCGTGGTAGGCGGCCAGGGTGGCGTCGGACAGGGTCGGCCGGCGGCGGCCGATGCGTACGGCGCGTTGCAGCAGATGCTTCATGCCGGGGGCGAAGGCAGCATCGCCGGCATCGATCGCGTACTGGATGTCGCGCAGCAGATGGGCAAGGCAGACCTGATGGTCCCGAGTGGCCCAGCCCATCTGGGCGCCGAGGCGGTCGGAGATCCAGACCGCAGGGCGGACATCGCCGAGGAACTCGCGCACCACCGCCTTGCCGCGCGACGGGCGGATCACGAAGCAGGCGCTGTCGGCGTGGTGGAACACCCAGGTCCAGAAGGTCTTCTTGCCGACGCGCACACTGGTCTCGTCGGAGGCCAGCACCGTGCTGGCCAGCAGCCGCTGCTTGATCCGGCTGGTCTGCGCCGCGAAGGCCGGCGCGCTGTTCTGCAGCAGCTTGGCCAGTGCCCCCTCGCTGATCTCCAGCCCGAACAGGTCACGCAGCAGCCGCGCCAGGCGCTCGAACGGAATGGCCTGGCCGAAGCGCAGGTACAGTACGAAGGCGCGCAGGTTGGGGCCGAACGGCGAGCCCGGCTCCAGCCCGGCCGGGGCGGTCGCCTTGAAGCGCCCGGCGCAGCAGGGGCAGACGCCGCCGTGCAGCACCACCCGCGTCACGTCCGGCTTGATCTCGGGGATCTCGATGCGGTCGTAGCTCTGCACTGCCGCCTGGGCCACGTCGCCCAGGTCGGTGTGGCAGTGGGGGCAATGCTCTGCGTGGATCGCCTCGTAGCGGGTCGGATTGGGATGCAGCGGCCGGTGCGCTCCGGCGTGCGCCCTGGCCTTGGGGCTGGGCTTGCCATCGCCGTTCGCCTTGTGCCCCTGCGAGGGCGGCGTGCTGGAGTTGTCCGGCGTCTTCGGTGGCGCCTGCAGCTTCTCCCGCAGTGCCGCGTTCTCGGTCTCCAGCACGGCAACTCGGGCCACCAACGCGTCGACCCGCGCGAGCAGGGCCGCGTTCTCAGCCGCAAGCACCTTCTCCCGCGCGGCCAGAGCGTCGACCCGCGCCAACAACGTCGAACGAGGCACGTCCGTCTCGACCGGCGACAGCGCAACAGGGGCGAAGGACGGGGCCACAGACGGGTTGACTCACATCCTCAACCCCGGCGCAACAGAAATCTCACCGTAGCTCCCCGCGCAACCGGCAGCCGGAAATGCTGGACCCGCTCGGGGAGCGTGAGCAATTACAAAATAGAGGAGGGGTCCGGGG
>DATMBW010000158.1:0-4963 GCA_035559095.1 Ramlibacter sp. | reverse complement strand
AAAAAAGCGCCCGCGGGCGCTTTTTTTTTGTGGGCCTTGCCGATCACCAGCGGGCCCGGATCCTGTCGTAGCCGTACTGGCCGAATTTGCGATGGCCCTGGGGCGTGGGGTAGACGCGGTCGGCGAACAGGTAATGCGTGTAGTCGACACCCGGCGTCAGGGTGCCGGTATTGCACAAGGCCGAGTTCACCTGGCCGGCCCCGGTGCCGATGCCCGGGCCGGGGTCCACCGACGTGCAGACCAGATCGGTCGCGTTCGTCAGATCATAAGACGGGGGGTTGGACACCATCAGGTTGAACAGCAGGGCCGCATCCACGTACAGCACATTGGCGCCCAGGTCCACGATCGACAACAGCATTTGCTCGTTGAATTTGCTGCTGGCGTCCGACAGCAGGGCGGTCTGGCCGGTGGCCCTGGCCCAGGGCGACTTGCCCAGGTCATAGGTGCCGACCACCACCACGTGGGCGGCACCGGCCTGCACCAGCCGGTGCACCTGAGCGCCCAGGTCGCGGCCGGCCTGCTTCACGTTCTGCACCATCTGGTCGCTGGTCTGGCCCCCCGAATTCACCTTGGCGGCTTCGGCCACGATATCGCCGATGCCGCCGCTGATGATCAGCAGGTCGTTGGTCTGGATCGCGCCGCCGGCCAGGAACTGGTCGACCTGCTCGATGACCGTCGGCGTCGCGCCGTTGCCGGCCGCGTCGGGCTTGGCGGCGATGCGCACATTGCCGGTGGCGTACGAGGTGCCGCCGGCGGAGACAGCGGTCAGCGGCAGGCCGAAGTTGGCGGCCATCTGCTGCGACCAGACATTGACGCTGCCATCGTTGACGGTGTAACGCGAGCCGGCCTGCCCCACGTCGCTGAAGCCGTCGCCGAACGCAACGATGCGCGTGGGCTGCAGCTGCGACTCGATGGTGCCCGAGCCGCAAGCAGCGACCAGCAGCGCCGAGGCGGACGCCAGCGCCAGCAGGGCGCGGCGCATCCAGTGACATGACATGAAATTCTCCAGCAATGGACTGGCGCGTAGTGTAACGAGGCCGCCCGCCTTCACGCGGCGGACGCCCTTTGCAGCCGGTCGCGCACGCCTTCCCACACCGGATCGTCCGGCGGCGTCTCCACCCAGATCAGACGCACGCCCAGCGCGTCGAACTCGCGCAGCACGGCAAAAAGCTGGCGCGCGGTTTCCTGGGCGTCATCGGGCATGCGCCGGCGCAGCACCCGCGACGAAGGCGTCTGCACGATGGCGCGCGAATAGATCGCGATGCCGCTCGCGTCGGGCCCGAGCAGGTCCAGCGCGGTCTGCAATGCCTGCGCATCCATCAGCCTGACACGCGCCTGCGGCGCATAGTGCGACGCCAGCGTGCCGGAAGCCCGGGGCGCCGGGTCCTGCAGCTGCGCGGGGGTACGCAGCGGCTGCCCGCAGGCGGCCTCGACCTCTTCGCGCGTGAGCACGCCGGGGCGCAGCAACACCGGGGCGCCGCGCGTGCAATCGACGATGGTCGATTCGATTCCGACGCGGCAGGGGCCGCCGTCGAGCACCAGCAGGGCGTCGCCGAACTCGGCCCGCACGTGCTCCGCGGTGGTCGGACTGACCCGGCCGAACTTGTTGGCGCTGGGCGCCGCCAGTCCCGCCACCGGCGGCGTGGCATGGGCGCAGGCCAGCAGCAGCGCATGGGCCACCGGGTGGGCCGGGCAACGCAGGCCGATCGACGCCTGTCCGCCGGCCGCGGCCGCCGCCACGCCGCTTCGCCGCGGCAGGATCAGCGTCAGCGGCCCCGGCCAGAAGGCCTGCATGAGCTTGTGCGCGAAGGCCGGCACCTCGCCGGCGAATGTCGGAACGGCCGACGCCTCGGCTACGTGGACGATCAGCGGGTGGTCGCTCGGCCGGCCCTTGGCGGCGAAAATTTTCGCCACAGCTTCGTCGCTGCCCGCATCGGCGCCCAGGCCGTAAACCGTTTCGGTCGGAAAGGCCACCAGCTCACCGGCGGCCAGCGCTTGCGCGGCCTGCGCGATCGCAGCGGGGGAAGCGCCGGCGATGATCATTCGTGCGGCCGGCGTTCAGAACGGCTCGATGCCCAGCAGGCCGGCCGCCTTCATGGCGGCAGTGCGCACCGCCTCCACCGTGGCGCCGGTCAGCGTGAGGTGGCCCATCTTGCGGCCCCTGCGCGCACTGACCTTGCCGTACAGGTGCAGGTGCGCGCCGGGAAGCGCCAGCACCTGGTCCCAGTCGGGTGTGCGTTCGGCGTCGCCGCGCGCGAACCACAGGTCGCCCAGCAGATTGAGCATGATGGCCGGGCTGTGCTGGCGCGGCAGGGGCAGCGGCAGGCCCGCCAGCGCGCGCACCTGAAGCTCGAATTGCGAAACATCGCAGGCGTCCATGCTGTAGTGGCCGCTGTTGTGCGGCCGGGGCGCCATCTCGTTGACCACCAGCGATCCATCGCCGAGCACGAAGAACTCGATGCAAAGCACGCCGACGTAGCCCAGGCCTTCGGCGACGGCCTTCGCGGCGGTGACCGCGTGGCGCGCCTGCGCCGCCGGCACGCTGTCCGGATAGGCCTCGGTCACCGCGAGGATGCCGCCGCGGTGCCGGTTCAACTGCGGCGGCAGGTGCACCATCTGGCCGTCGTGGCCCCGCGCTACGATGACCGAGCATTCGCAGGCCAGCGGCAGCAGCTTTTCCAGCACGCAAGGCACGCGTTTGAGCTCGTCCCATGCGCGTTGCAGCGCCTCGCGGTTCTTCACCCGCACCTGGCCTTTGCCGTCATAGCCCAGGCGCGCCGTTTTCAGCACGCCGGGCAGCAGCTCGGCCTTCACTCCCGCCAGTTGCTCGGGAGTTTCCACCAGCGCGTACGGAGCGCAGGGAACGCCGCAATCGATGAAGTGGGCTTTTTCCCGGCCCCGGTCTTGCGCGATGGCCACCGCCGCGGCGCCGGGAGCCACCGGCCGGTGGGCGCCCAGGGTCACCAGCGCCGGCGCCGGCACGTTCTCGAACTCGGTGGTGATGGCGGCGCTGCGCTGCATCAGCTGCGCCAATCCCTGTTCGTCCAGGTAATTGGTCTGGATGTGGTAGTGGCTCACCAGGCCCGCCGGGCTGGCCGGATCGGGGTCGAGCACCGCCGTGAAATAGCCCATGCGCTGAGCCGCATGGACGAACATGCGTCCGAGCTGGCCACCCCCCATCACGCCCAGGGTGGCGCCCGGCAGGATCACCGTCATGGCGCCTTTCCCTCGGGCAGAGGAGTCTGTGGCAAGGCGCCGCCGGGCAGGATCATGTTGCGCGCGGCCTCGGTCTGGCGGGCCCGGAACGCTTCGAGCTTCGCACGCAGGCCGGCATCTTCGTTGGCCAGCAGGGCCACCGCGAACAGCGCGGCGTTGGCCGCTCCCGCCGTGCCGATGGCGAAGGTGGCCACCGGGATACCCTTGGGCATCTGGACGATGCTGTGCAGCGAATCCACTCCCTGCAGGTGCTTGCCGGCCACCGGCACCCCTAGCACGGGCACCGTGGTCTTGGCCGCCAACATGCCCGGCAGGTGGGCCGCGCCGCCGGCCCCGGCGATGATGGCCTTCAGGCCGCGCGCGGCCGCGCTTTGCGCATAAGCGAACATGTCGTCGGGCATCCGGTGGGCCGATACGACGCGGGCCTCATGGGCAACCCCGAATTCCTGGAGAATCGCTACGGCGTGCTGCAGGGTATCCCAGTCGCTGCTGGAACCCATCAACACGCCAACCTGTATCGAGCTCATGCCGCCTCCCGCAAAGCCGCCTCGAAGTCGGCGAGGCCCTTGGCGGGGCTGCCAACGTGGTGAGCATGGAGATTCATAGAATTCCTAAAGGTTGAATTTTAAGGTTTGAAACAAAACTGCCTGCCCATGATCGACGTCACCCTGGAAAACTTTGAAACCGAGGTCATCGCCGCCTCGATGGTGCAGCCGGTGCTGGTGGACTTCTGGGCGCCCTGGTGCGGGCCCTGCAAGGTCGTCGGCCCGCTGCTGGAAAAACTCGAGGCCGAGTACGCCGGCCGCTTCAAGCTGGTCAAGATCGACTCCGACCAGGAGCAGCAGCTCGCCGGCGCCTTCGGCATCCGCAGCATACCGACCTGCGTGCTGCTGATGAACGGCCAGCCCGTCGACGGCTTCATGGGCGCGCTGCCTGAAGGCAAGATCAAGGAGTTCCTCGACAAGCACGTGCCGCCGGCCGGACCTCAAGCCGAGGAAGAACCCGTCGAGGAAGAGTCCCCGGGGGATATCGACCCTGCCGGGCAGCTCGAGAAGCTCCAGCACACGGTGGCCGCCGATCCGGCGAACGATGAAGCCCGCTTCGCGTATGTGAAGGCCTTGCTGCTGGCCGGCCGCACCGACGACGCCAAGGTGGCATTCGCCCCCGTGATCGACAAGACCGGGCAGGTGCGGCGTTTCGACTCGCTGCGCAAGTTCATGGACGCCATCGATTTCGCGGCAGCGGCGCCCGACGCATCGAAGGGGGCCGCCGAATTCGAAGCGCGGGTGGCGGCGAACAAACGCGACTTCGAGGCGCGTTTTGGCAAGGCGCGGCTGTTGATGGCGCAGCAACGCTGGACGCAAGCCATGGACGAGTTGCTGGAAATCCTGATGCGCGACAAGGCCTGGAACGACGATCTGGCGCGCAAGACCTATATCGCCATTCTCGACATCATCGAGCCTCCGCGGCCCAAGGTCGCCGAGGGGCAGATTCCGCCCGACGACCCGACTGTGGCGACCTATCGTCGCCGCCTGTCCAGCGTTGTCCTGAGCTGACAGGCCGCGTTGGCGACGGCCTAGGGAAGCCGGATCAGGCCAGGCACGACGGAAAACTTCGATCTGCCGAGCTGCCCCTGATTCAGCGGGTCAGCGTCACCACGCGTTCGGTGGGCACCGTGAGCTTGAGCTCGACCAGCTCACCGCCGGTACGCAGCTTCGGATACCCAACCGATTCGACAGGGAGCAGG
>DATMBW010000157.1:0-3886 GCA_035559095.1 Ramlibacter sp. | reverse complement strand
TCGATCACCGCCGGCGTGAGCGCGGGGCTCGCCTGCGGGACGCTGATCGGTATCCTGAACGCGCTGATGATCACGCGTCTCCGGCTGCCGCCGTTCATCGCCACCTACGGCATGCTGTGGATCCTGCACGGCGTGACCTACTGGTTCATGAAGGGCGAGACGATCCACGGCTTTCCGCCGGCCTTCCGGGCCGTGGGCAGCGGCTACTGGCTCGGAGTGCCGATCCCGGTTTACGTCATGTTGCTGTTCCTGGTCGCCGGCGTCGTCTTCGCGCAGCGCACCACCTGGGGCCAGGAAATCTATGCGATCGGGGCCAACCCGGAAGCGGCCCGCCTGTCGGGCGTGCCCGTCAGGCGCCGCCTGGTGCTGGTGTACGTGGCCAGCGGCGCGATGGCGGGGCTGGCCAGCCTGATCTTCCTGGCGCGCCTGAACTCCGCCGAGGGCGACATCGGCGAGACGCTGACGCTGCCGGCGATCGCCGCCGTCCTGATCGGCGGGACGTCGCTGTTCGGCGGCGTGGGTTCGATGCTCGGCACGCTGGTCGGCGCCGTGATCCTGACCCTGGTGCTCAATTTCATGAACCTGTTGACGATCAACGCGAACTGGCAGCCGCTGGTGACCGGCGTCATCGTGGTGCTGGCGGTATTTTTGGACAACCTCACCCGCAAAGGAGACTCTCGATGAAAACCCTGCAGACCATGACCCTGGCGCTCGCGGCGCTGGCCGCCCTGGCCGCCACCGGCGTGGCCCGCGCCGACAACGAGCGGCTGGCCGTCTTCACCAAGAACCAGACCAACCCGTACTTCCAGGCGGTGCGCCTGGGCACGGAAGCGGCCGCCCGGCAGATGAAGGCCACGGTCACACATTACGTGCCAACCAAGCCCGACAGCATTCCGGAGCAGATGAGCCAGATCGAGGACGTGATCGTCAAGAAGCCCGACGCGATCATCTTCATTCCGGTCGACTACAAGGCAATGGCGCCCGGCGTTCAGAAGATCAACGCGGCCAAGATTCCGGTTGTCAACGTCACCGACCGCAGTGAGGTCGGCACCTTCGTCTCGTTCGTCGGTGCGAGCGACTACGACCTGGGCAAGGAAACCGCCCGCGCCCTGTTCAAGGCGATGGGGGGCAAGGGCAATGTGATCGCCATCGAAGGCGTCAAGGGCGCGCTGACCAACATCGACCGCATGCGCGGCTTGCGCGACGTCATGAAGGACTACCCGAACATCAAGCTGCTGGCCGCGCAGCCGGGCAACTACCAGCGCCTGCAGGCGCTGCAGGTGATGGAAAACCTGATGCAGTCGTACCCGCAGATCGACGGCGTGTTCGCCGCCAACGACGCGATGGCCTCCGGGGCGATCGAGGCCATGGAAGGCGCCAACCGCAAGGCGCTGGTGGTCGGCATCAACGGCACGAAGGAGGCCATCGACGCCATCAATGCCGGCAAGATGCTTGCGACCGGCGACTACAACGGCTTCCTGCAGGGCTGCCTGGGGACGATGGCGGCGCTGCGCTCGCTGCGCGGCCAGTCGGTACCCAAGGAAATCGTCCTGCCCGCCGCGGTGATCGACAAGTCCAACACCGCCGGCCATGCGGTCCCGGTGGAACAGCGCAGCTGCCCGCGCTGGGAGGATGCGGTCAAGGGCTGATCGTCCCAAATATCCCATGTCATCCCGGAATCCGTCCCCGTCGGCCCGATGCCCCCCAGAAACAGGATCGGCTCGCGAATTTGGTATTCTGGCACCGGTTCCGTCGCCCGGCCCGTACCGGCCGGCGTGGGACTGGCAAGACATGGTGTCCGAGACCTTCATCCAGCAGATCAAGCGCGAGTGGGAGCGCTTCACCGATAGCGGCGAGCTCGACCCGGAGGTCGTGCGCCCGCCGGTGGCCGCGTCGTGGCGCCGCTGCGCGCAGCTGGGCATCGACCCCCGCGCACCCAAGCCGCCGCCGAAGCTCAGCGCCCCGCAGCTTCGCGAACTCAAGGCTCGCAACCGCCTGCTGCTGGAAACCGCCCTGCCGTTCATGGAGTTCCTGTGCAGCGCGGCGCGCGGCACGGGGTTCATCCTCGTCATCACCGACGCGTACGGGGTGGTGATGGAACTGTTCGGCGACGACGAAGTGCTGGGCGTGGCGCGGGGCAACAACTACGTGCCGGGCAGCTCGCGCGAGGAGTCGCTGGTGGGCACCAACGCGATCTGCCTGGCGCTGGAGCAGCGCGAGCCGGTCCAGCTTACCGGCGCCGAGCACTGGAACGTCCGCCACCACGAATGGACCTGCGCCTCGGCGCCGATCTTCGGCTCGGGCAGGGAGCTCCTGGGCACCGTGACGCTGTCGGGCCATTCGCTCCATGCCCATCGCCACACGCTGGGCATGGTGATCTCGGCCGCGGAGGCGATCCATGACCGCCTGTGCGAGCGCGAGGCCACACAACACAAGAGCCGGCTCGACGCGCTGCTGGCCACGATCATCAACTCGCTGTCCGAAGCCTTCATCACGATCGACGGCACGGGGCTGGTGAGCAGCGTCAACCCCACGGCAGAGCGCAAGCTGGGCATACGGGCCGAGCAGGCATTGGGCAAGAGCGTGCTGCGCCTGTTTCCGTCCAGCCCCGAGCTGATCGGCGTGCTGGAGGGTTGCAGCAAGGAGCAGAACCCGATCGAGGTCGTGAACGAGTCGGGACGCGGTCACTTCATCGTCACGGCTTACGTGATGCACGCCGACGGCGTGCCCCAGGGCGCCTTCCTGGCGCTGCGCGAACGCAAGGAATTCCTGAACCAGGTTCGCGATATCTCCGGGTTCGACGCCGTTACGCGGTTCGAGGATATCGTCGGGCAGTCGCCCGCGCTGCGCCGGCAGATCGAACTGGCGCGGATCACTGCCCGGCAGAACTCGCGCATCCTGATCACCGGCGAGACGGGGACCGGCAAGGAACTGTTCGCGCAGTCGATCCACAACGGCTCGCCGCGCAGCCGCGGCCCATTCGTGGCACTGAACTGCGCGGCAATCCCGCGCGAACTGCTGGAAAGCGAATTGTTCGGCTACAAGGGCGGCGCGTTCACCGGATCACGCAAGGGCGGACAGGTCGGCAAGCTCGAACTGGCCGACGGCGGGACGATTTTCCTGGACGAGATCAACCAGCTGCCGCTGGATCTGCAGGCCAAGCTGCTGCGTGTGCTGCAGGACAGCACGATCCTGCGCCTGGGCGACACGAAGCCGATCCGCGTGGACGTGCGCGTGGTCGCCGCAACCAACGAGGATCTGCACGAGAAGAGCCTGTCCGGCGACTTCCGGCAGGATCTTTATTTCCGCCTGAGCGTCGTCGAAATCAATCTGCCGCCCCTGCGCGAGCGGATCGAGGACATTCCGCTGCTGGCAGCCCATATCCTGGAGCGGCTGGCGGTCAAGCTCAACCGCGGCCCGCTCAAGATCTCGCCGGCCGGCGCCGAGCTGCTGTGCTCCTACGCCTGGCAGGGCAACGTGCGGGAACTCGAGAACGTGCTGGAAATGGCGGCGATTGTCTGCGAGGGCGAAACCCTGGACCCCGAGCACCTGGCGTATCGAATGAAGGGGGTCGCGCAACGAGCGACATCCGCCGTGACCGCGCCGGCCGCATCCCAGGCGCCGGTGCAGGCGGCCGCCGTCGCGCCGTCGGCACCCGCCGAATCCGTGTCCGTGGTGCCGATCCGCGACGCCGAGATCGACCTGATCCGCACGGCCCTGA
Organism: Ramlibacter sp.; assembly: GCA_035559095.1. Classification (GTDB taxonomy): domain Bacteria; phylum Pseudomonadota; class Gammaproteobacteria; order Burkholderiales; family Burkholderiaceae_C; genus Ramlibacter. The sequence goes on along the minus strand of DATMBW010000157.1, from coordinate 165 downwards.
AAGAGTACGACTGCAACATCACGCTCGTGTCGCGCCAATTGCAGATATCGCGCTCGACGATCTACCGGCGCATGAAGGAGCACGGCATCACCAAGTCGGTCCGTCTCGGCTGAAGCGCCGCCTGAAGGCGACCCGGACCGCGCATCGATGCAACAGCTGTCGCAC
>DATMBW010000156.1:0-19632 GCA_035559095.1 Ramlibacter sp. | reverse complement strand
CGACCCTGGCCATCGTCTACATCCTGATCAGGGAATCGGTGGTTTTCTTCAGCCACGTGCCGCTGTGGACGTTCCTCACCGACCGGCAATGGACGCCGCTGTTCGACGATGCGCACTTCGGCATCGTCGTGCTGCTGTCGGGCACCCTCAGCAGTTCGATGGTGGCCCTGGCGATCGCCATCCCCCTGGGCACCATCATCGCGATCTATTTGTCGGAATTCGCCGGCCACCGCACCCGTGAAGTGCTCAAGCCGGTGCTGGAACTCCTGTCCGGCATCCCGACCATCATCTACGGCTTTTTCGCGTTGCTGGTGGTCACGCCGCTGATGCAGAAGATCTACCCCGGCCTGCCCACCTTCAATATCCTTTCGGCCGGCATCGTGATGGGCATCATGATCATCCCGTACGTCTCGTCCCTGTCGGAAGACGCGATGCGGGCGGTGCCGATGAGCCTGCGCGAAGGCGCTTACGCCATGGGCTCGACCCGGTTCCAGACGGCCACCCGGGTGGTCGTGCCGGCCGCTTTCTCGGGAATCGCCTCGGCGTACATCCTCGGAATTTCCCGCGCCGTGGGCGAAACCATGATCCTGGCGGTGGCCGCCGGCATGCAGCCCAACTTGACGCTCAACCCGCTGGAGCCGGCCGCGACCATCACGTCCTACATCGTCCAGGTGGCGCTGGGCGACCTGCCGCACGGCAGCGTGGGCTACCAGACCATTTTCGCCGCGGGCCTGACACTCATGCTGCTGACGCTGGTGTTCAACCTGCTGGGCTACTGGCTGCGCCGCAAATACCGCGAGGCCTACTGATGACGGATCACGCTTCACTGTCGCCCGCCGAGAAGACGGCCAAGCTGCGCGCCATCGTCCGGTCGCACAAGCGCTGGGACGTGATCTTCGGCCTGGTAGGACTGGCCGCCATGGCCGTGGGCATCTTCACGCTGGCGGCGCTGTTCGTCGAGATGGCCATCGATGGCTTTCCCCGCCTGACGGCCGAGTTCTTCACCAGCTTTCCTTCGCGCCGGGCGGGCCAGGCCGGCATCCTGTCCGCCTGGGTCGGCTCGCTGCTGGTGATGCTGGTCACTGCGGTGTTCGCCATTCCGGTGGGCATCGCCAGCGCCATCTATCTCGAAGAGTACGCGCGCAAGAATTGGTTCACCGACATCATCGAGATCAACATCACGAACCTGGCGGGCGTGCCTTCCATCGTCTACGGCCTGCTGGCCCTGGGCCTGTTCGTCTACACCTTCGGCTTCGGGCAGAGCATCCTGTCGGCCGGCCTGACGCTGGCCTTATTGATCCTGCCGATCGTGATCGTGGCCACCCGCGAGGCGCTGCGCGCCATTCCGCAGACAGTGCGGGAGGGCGCCTATGCCTGCGGCGCAACCAAGTGGCAGGTGTGCAGCGACCATTTGATTCCGTACGGCATGCCCGGCATCCTGACCGGCGTGATCATCGGCCTGTCGCGCGCCATCGGGGAGACCGCGCCTATCATCACCATTGGCGCGCTGACCTTCATTGCCTTCCTGCCGCCGCTGCCGTTCACCGGCGATGCGGCGGGCCCGTTCGAGTGGCTGTTCTCGCCGTTCACGGTGATGCCGATCCAGATCTTCAATTGGACCTCGCGCCCGGACCCGGCATTCCAGGCCAATGCCGCCGCGGCCAGCCTGGTGCTGGTGCTGCTGACGCTGGGGATGAACGCGCTGGCAATCTGGCTGCGCTACCGCCTGCGCAAGAACATCAAATGGTAGACACACCCACCCCCGAATCGGATATTTGACATGCCGTCCACCATTACGCATCCGCCAATCGCGCCGCCGCTGAAGGCCCACTCGCACGACCTGGACTTCTACTACGGGGAGTTCAAGGCGCTCAAGTCCATCAGCATGCCGATCTACGAGAACAAGGTGACGGCCCTCATCGGCCCCAGCGGCTGCGGCAAATCGACCTACCTGCGCTGCTTCAACCGCATGCACGACCTGTATCCGGGGCACCGCTACGACGGCAGGATCGAACTGCATCCCGACAACGTCGACCTGCTGGACGCGTCGGTAGACCCGATCGAGGTGCGCATGCGCATCTCCATGGTGTTCCAGAAGCCCAACCCGTTTCCCAAGTCGATCTTCGAGAACGTGGCCTACGGCCTGCGCGTGCGCGGCGAGAAGTCGGCCAGCTATCTGGAAGACAAGGTCGAGTCGGCGCTCAAGGGCGCGGCGATCTGGAACGAGGTGAAGAACCGCCTGGACGAGCTGGCCGTGAACCTCTCGGGCGGCCAGCAGCAGCGCGTGTGCATCGCACGGGCGCTGGCGACCGACCCCGAGATCGTCCTGTTCGACGAGCCGACCTCGGCGCTGGACCCGATCGCCACCGGGGCCATCGAGGAGCTCATCACCGAAATCAAGAACAAGGTCACCGTGCTGATCGTCACGCACAACATGCAGCAGGCGGCGCGGGTATCGGACTACGTCGCGTACATGTACCTGGGAGAACTGATTGAATATGGCGTGACCAACGACATCTTCATGAAGCCCAAGCGCCAGGAGACCGAAGACTACATCACGGGAAGGTTTGGGTGAAATGCGCGCACGGTGGAGGATTTCAAATGACCGATAAACACTTGTCCAGCCAATTCGACACCGAGCTCAGCGGGGTGTCCACGCGCGTCATGGAAATGGGCGGTATCGTGGAGTCCCAGATCCGCGCGGCCGTGTACGCGCTGTCGCAATTCAGCGCCGAGGTGGCGGACCAGGTGCTGGACATCGAGGCCCGCGTGAACCTGATGGAAGTCGAGATCGACCGCGAGCTGTCCACCATCATCGCCCGGCGCCAGCCCACGGCGCGCGATCTGCGCCTGTTGATCGCCATCTCCAAGACCACGGCCAACCTCGAGCGCGCCGGCGACGAAGCGGAAAAGATCGCGCGCATGGTCAAGTCCATCATCGACAGCGGCGAAGCGCGCAACCTGCCGGCTTCGGAGCTGCGCATCGCGGCCGACCTGGCGTCGGGACTATTGCGCAAGGCGCTGGATGCGTTCGCCCGACTGGACGCCAATGCGGCGGTCTCGATCCTCAAGGAGGACGACCTGATCGATCGCGAATTCGGCGGCTTCGTGCGCAAGCTCATCACGTACATGATGGAAGACCCGCGCACCATTTCGGCCAGCCTGAACCTGCTGTTCGTGGCCAAGGCGATCGAACGCATCGGCGACCATTCCAAGAACATCGCCGAATTCATCATCTACGTGGTCAAGGGCGCGGACATCCGCCACAGTTCGATGGAAACCATCGAGTCCATCGTTCGATAGGGCCCGAGCCCCCATGAAGCAGCTGCCCCGGGTCCTGATCGTCGAAGACGAGCCGGCCATCGCCGAACTGATCGCCGTCAACCTGCGCCACAACGGCTTCGAGCCCATCTGGGCCGAGGAGGGCGGCGCGGCCCAGCGCGAACTGGATGCGGTGCTGCCGGACGTGATCCTGCTGGACTGGATGCTCCCCGGCCAGAGCGGCCTCGCGCTGGCGCGCAAGTGGCGCGGTGATGCGCGCACCAGGGCTATCCCCATCCTGATGCTCACGGCCCGCGGCGACGAACCCGACAAGGTGGCGGGCCTGGATGCCGGCGCCGACGACTACATCACCAAGCCGTTCTCGACCCAGGAGATGCTCGCGCGCATCCGTGCCGTGCTGCGTCGGCGGGCGCCGGAGCAGGTGACGGATACCGTGGCCATCGGGGAGCTCGCGCTGGACGCGGCGACGCACCGGGTGAACTGGCGCGGCCGCCCGCTCAAGGTCGGCCCTACCGAGTTCAAGCTGCTGCACTACCTGATGAAGCATCCCGAGCGGGTGCACAGCCGTTCGCAGCTGCTGGACAAGGTCTGGGGCGACCATGTGTTCATCGAGGAGCGCACCGTCGATGTCCATGTCAAGCGGCTGCGCGAGTCGCTGGGTCCGGCCGGCGCGATGATCGAAACCGTTCGCGGCGCGGGCTACCGGCTTACCGTGCAATCACCGGCCACCAGCGGGGCCGGCGCGTAGCGGCAGGGTCGCCGCGCCGCGGCCGGCACGCACTACCCCTCAAAATTTCACCATGGCTTGGCGCTTGCTCCGTTTCCTCGCTTGCCAGCTTTCCGGCGGCCTGCTGGGCTGGTGGCTGGGCGGTGATCGGGGAGCCCAGGCGGGGCTGGTCGCCGGCTCGCTCGTGTGGCTGGCCGCCGACACCATGCGCGGCGGTGCGGTTCTCAAGTGGCTGCGCGCCGGCGAGAGCAAGGCCAAGCCCTCCGTCGGCGGACTGTGGGGCGAGGCGGCCGAGCGCATCGACCGCGCATTACGCGTGCGGGAGCTGCAGGCGCTGGATGCGCAGCGCCGCCTGCAGGAGTTCCTGGGGGCGATGCAGCGCTCGCCCAACGGCGTGATCCTGCTGGATCCGCAAGGCCGGATCGAATGGTGCAACCAGACGGCGGCCGACCAGTTCGGCCTGGACCCGCAACGCGACCTCATGCAGCAAGTAACCAACCTGGTGCGCGACCCCTCGTTCACGGCCTATTTCCACGACGGCAACGGCGGCCGGGACATCGTCATTCCCGGCCCGGGCAGCCTGCCGTCCCGGCCGGTCAAGCTGTCGTTGCACCTGCATCCTTATGGCGAAGGACGCAAACTGCTGCTCTCGCGCGACGTCACGGCGCTGGAGCTGGCCGAGGTGATGCGCCGCGATTTCATCGCCAACGTATCGCACGAAATCCGCACGCCGCTCACGGTGCTCATGGGATTCGTCGAGACGCTGCAGAACCTGCCACTGGACGCGCAGGAACGCGCCCGCTACCTGGAGCTGATGGCCCGGCAGGCGCAGCGGATGCAGACGCTGGTCGGCGACCTGCTGACGCTCTCGAGGCTGGAGGGCAGGCCGCTGCCCGGCATCGGCGAGTGGACGCCCCTGGCGACACTGACGGCGCAGTGCGAACAGGATGCCAATGCGCTGTCGGGCCTGTTGGGCAAGTCGCACGCCTTGCGGTTCGGCCCGCCGCTGCCGTTCGAGGTCGCGGGGGCGCCCTCCGAGTTGCTGAGCGCCATGTCGAACCTCGCGAGCAATGCGGTGCGCTATACGCCCGCCGGCGGTTCGATCGATGTGCAGTGGCGGGCCTTGCCCGATGGGCGCGCCGAGTACTCGGTTCAGGACAGCGGGCCCGGTATCGCGCCGGAGCATCTGCCCAGGCTCACCGAGCGCTTCTATCGCGTCGACCGCAGCCGCTCGCGCGAGACCGGCGGCACCGGCCTGGGCCTGGCCATCGTCAAGCACGTTGCGCAGCGGCACGGCGCCGAGTTGAGGATCGAGAGCAGACCCGGGATGGGATCGACCTTCACCATCGTGTTCCCCGCGAGCCGCTTGCGCCCCGGCGGGCCGGTCAGCGCGCGGTCACCGGGCGATAGGCCCGCACAGCCCGCCACAGAATTACCGGCAGGATGAGGCTGAGCAACGCCAGCGCCACGGCGCCGGCAGCCCAGAAGGCAGCGGGCGAGTGCCCGGCGCTCCAGGGGCCCAGGCCCTGATAGGCGAGCGCATAGCCGCCTGCCAGCCCAACGCCCCACAGCAGTACGCAATACGCCACCAGCGGGGCCACCGCGACGCGATAGCAGCGCAGCACGAACACGAGCAGGACCTGGGCCGAATCGCCGACGTGGTAGACCGCCAGCCAGCCCAGCAGGCCGCCCGCCAACGCCACCACTTCCGGGCTGCGTGAATAGATCGCGGCGATGCCGCCGCGCCCCAGCGCCACGCCGGCGGCCAGGGCCAACGCCATCAGCAGGCCGAGCCGGAAGCCCGTGCGGATGGCCAGGCGCGCGCGGCCCGCGTCGCCCGCACCCAGCCAGAAGCTCACGCGGGCGCTGGTGGCGATCGCGATCGACAACGGGACCATGTACAAGACGGCCGCCAGGTTGGCGGCGATCTGGTGCGCGGCCGACGCGAGCGTGCCCTGGCGCGCGATGAACAGCGCCATCAAGGTGAAGGACGTGACTTCCACCATGACCGCGAGCCCGCCTGGCACGCCCAGGCGGGCGAACTGGCCGATGGCCTTCCAGTCGGGCCGTTCCAGCGGCCGCCAGATGGCGTAAGGGTGATACAGCGGCTGCGTGCGCAAGAGCCACAAGGCGAAGCCCAGAAGCAGGTAGTTCACCACCACGGTGGCCCAGGCGCAGCCGATCGCACCCTGCGCCGGCAGGCCCATTCCGCCGAATGCGAACCAGACCGTCAATGGCACTTTCACCAGCAGCGACAGCGCCTGCAGCCAGGTCACGAGCAAGGGCTTGCCCAGGCTCTGGTTGAGCGTGCTGTACATGCGAAACAGGAGGGCCGGCGGCAGCGCCAGCGCCAGCACGGCCAGGTAGCGGCCGACCTCTCCCTGCAGTTGGAGCGGAACCTCGGTCCAGCGCAGCAGGGCGCCCGGAAACAGCAGGGCCCCACCTCCGGCGAGCATCCCGAACGCGCCGAGGTACAGCGACTGGCGGACCGACCGCCCGACATCCTCGCTGCGCCGCCCGCCATGCAGTTCGGCCCAGGTCGGCAGCAGGGCCTGCAGCATCCCCATCAAACCGACGAACACGCTGATGTAAACCGCCGAGCCCACCGAGAGTGCGGCCAGGGCGTGCTGCGAATAGCGGCCCGCCACGATCGTATCGGTCACACCGAATGCCATCACCGCAAGCTGGCCCGCCAGCACGGCTCCCGCATGCCGCGCGATGGTCCGCCGTTCCGTCACCGGCCGGGCGCTTTCCGGTAAAGCAGCACGTTGTCGTCGGCGCCGACCTGGGCCCGGATGCTGGAGACGAGTTGCCAGCCGCCCATTTCAAGCGCGAACGTCGTCGCAGGTTGGAGGTCCGCCGCCACCAGCAGCCAGGGGCAGGTACCCCGCCGGCCGGCCGGTCGCAGATCCATGCGCCCGTGATAGAGGAACGCCGCGACCTGGCCGCGGTTGAGGCCGAACGCCTCGACGCAGCCGGGCTGGTCCATCTGCCGCGTGACGGCGCGCACGACCGGGGCGTAGCTGCGCGCGAAATCCAGCACCGGCAGCCACAGCGTCATCAGCAGCAGCCAGCACAGCGCGGCGCCGCCGGCGGGCAGGACCAGGCTCTTCCAGATGACCGCTTGATGACGCCCGGTGCGCCATTTCACGAGCCAGGCCCAGGCGAGCGTGGCCACAACCGCCGCCAGGAAGGCCAGCAGGGAGAAGCTGGGTTCGAATCCGTGCGCAAGCTTGGCGACATTGGCCGCGGGTTTGGCCGGCACGCCGGTCTGCAGCGACACCCAGATCACCCAGATGATGACGGCGCAACCGCTGAAGAAAAGCAGCGTGAACCAGTCGATCAGCGCCGCCACGCGGCGCCTGAGCGTGGGAAGCGCGAAGGCCGCCAGCGTCGCCAGGGCCGGAAGGCCTAGCAACAGGGATCGATCCGACGAGGGAGTGACCGCCGTGGTCACGACCGAAACCAGGACGAACCAGAGCGGCAGCGCCACATGCCGGCTGCCAAGCTGGCGGCGCCAGCCCCAGAGCGTCCACAACGCCAGCGGCCAAGCCGGCCAGGTAAACCACAGCAGCAGCCGCCCGAGCCCGCGCCAGTCCCGTTCCGGACTGATGCGCCAGCGCCAGAGGTCCAGCCACCAGGCCAACAGCATGGTGCCCAGCAGGGCCGCCGCGAGGATGGCGGCGGTGTGCCAGGGGGCGGCGCGCGAGGTGTCGCCGCGGCCTTCGCCATCGAGCAGGCTGATGACCAGGCCGCCGGTGCCGAAGAACATCGCCATTGCCGGCGCACCGCTTAGCGCCAACCCGGCCATGCCGGCGAAGAGCCACAGCCCGGCAACGGCTGGCCGCCGCGGAAGCGCCGCCATGGCGTAGAAACTGAGCGCGGTGAAGCCCACCTGTGCCAGTGCGGGCGTGGTTTCGTGCGACAACTGGGCCAACCCCAGGCAGGCGATCAGCGCGAGCAGGCCACCGTCGGCCATGGCCCGCGCGTAGTCGGTGGGGTTGGCCTCGCCGCCGAAGGCGAACGGGACCGGCTGCGCCTGCGGGCTGCGGGCCAGGTAGTACACGCCGTACCAGGTGGCGAGCAAAGTCAGCACCAATAGCAGCGCGAAGGGCAGGCGGGCGGCAAAATCCGGCGCCATCCAACCCGGTGCGAGCTGCATGGCCCAGGCGCCCAGCCAGTACGGCAGCAACGCATCGAATTCGAGCGGCTGGCCCAGGAGCGTCGGAGCCAGCCAGGAGGATGCGCCGCGAGCCAGCTCGAACATGTAGCCAAAGGCCGTGATGTCGGCGTTCTTCCAGGGCTCGCGTCCCACGAAGCCGGGCACGACATAAGCGAGGCAGAACAGCAGGAGGGCGATGCGCGGAAGCCGTCGGACGGCATCCTGGGCGACGATGGCGGGGGTCGGCTGGTTCAAGCGCGGAAGTTTGTCACAAATCGCGACGCGATCCGCCGCGATTCGAAGCTGGACCCGCCTGGGGCAATGCGGGCGAGGTCCGCACCTCGCGCGGGTTCTCCAGCGCGCCGCTTATTTGGCGGGGGTCTTGCCGAATTTCTTGAAGAACTTGTCCACGCGGCCGCCCATGTCGGTCACGGACTTCTGGGTGCCGGTGTAGAAGGGGTGCGATTCGCTCGAGGTATCGAGCTTGTACATCGGCAGCTCGCGGCCGTCGTCGGTCTTGCCCGTTTCCTTGGTCTGCGCGCAGGACCGGGTCACGAACTTGAAGCCGTTGGACAGGTCCACGAACAGCACTTCGCGGTAATTGGGGTGAATGCCTTCTTTCATGATCTTCCTCGATTCAGTTGCGGGAGCCGGGCCGGACCTTCCAGCCTACTTTCCGCAGTAAAGCCTTGAATTATAAGCGGAAATTCAAATACAAACTCCCGGCTGTCCTGGTTCAGCCGCCCCTGCGCATCATGTCGAAGAATTCGACGTTGCTCTTGGTGGCCTTCATGCTCTTCAAGACCATTTCCATCGCCTCGATCTCGTCCATGTTGTACATGAACTGGCGCAGGATGCGGGTCTTCTGCAGGATTTCGGGGGCCAGCAGCAGTTCCTCGCGCCGGGTTCCGCTGCGATTGAGCTGGATCGACGGGAACACGCGCTTTTCGTACAGGCGCCGGTCCAGGTGGATTTCGCTGTTGCCGGTGCCCTTGAATTCCTCGAAGATGACTTCGTCCATGCGGCTGCCGGTGTCGATCAGCGCCGTGGCGATGATGGTGAGCGAGCCGCCTTCCTCGACATTGCGCGCCGCTCCCAGGAAGCGCTTGGGCCGCTGCAGCGCGTTGGCGTCCACGCCGCCGGTCAGCACCTTGCCGGACGACGGCACGACGTTGTTGTAGGCGCGGGCCAGCCGGGTGATCGAGTCCAGCAGGATCACCACGTCCTGCTTCAGCTCCACCAGGCGCTTGGCGCGCTCGATCACCATCTCGGCCACGTGCACGTGACGCGCCGCCGGCTCGTCGAAGGTCGACGCGATCACCTCGCCCTTGACCGAGCGCTGCATTTCGGTCACTTCCTCGGGCCGCTCGTCCACCAGCAGCACCATCATGTGGATTTCCGGGTAGTTGGCCGCGATGGCATGCGCCATATGCTGCATCATCACGGTCTTGCCGCTCTTGGGCGGGGCGACCAGCAGGGCGCGCTGGCCTTTGCCGATGGGGGCGATGATGTCGATGATCCGGCCGGTGATGTTCTCGTCGCTCTTCAAGTTCTCGCGCTCGAGTTTCATCTGCTCCTTGGGGAACAGCGGCGTCAGGTTCTCGAACATCACCTTGTGCTTGTTCTGCTCGGGAGGGCCGTCGTTGACCTTGTCCAGCTTGGTCAGCGCGAAGTAGCGCTCGCCGTCCTTGGGCGTGCGCACTTCGCCTTCGATCATGTCGCCGGTGTGCAGGTTGAAGCGGCGCACCTGGCTGGGCGAGATGTAGATGTCGTCGGTGCTTGCCGTGTAACTGGTGTCCGGGCTGCGCAGGAACCCGAAGCCGTCGGGCAGGATCTCCAGCACCCCGTCCGCGAACACCTGCTCGCCGGCGCGCGCGCGCTTCTTGATGATGGCGAACATCAGCTCCTGCTTGCGCATGCGGCCGGTGTTTTCGATCTCAAGCTCTTCGGCCTGCTTGAGGACTTCAGACACGTGCAGTGCCTTGAGTTCGTTTAAGTGCATGGAGGTACTCCTTGCGGAGTTCTTGTTGGATCTTGGGGGGAGATTGTTGTGAGGCGAGACGTGCCTCACGGACCCGGGAACTCGAACTGCCCGCCTGCAAGGCGCGGAACAGCGAACTAGGGAGATTATGCAGGAAAATCGGGGCGATTGTCATGCCGGGCTTGACCCGGCATCCACGGCACTCTCCAGGGCATGGATGGCGTGGGCCCGGGGGCCCGCAACGACGGGGCCTCTATGCCAGTTGCTGATCGATGAACGCGGTGAGCTGCGCCTTGCTCATTGCGCCGACCTTGGTGGCGGCGAGTTGCCCGTCCTTGAACAGCATCAGGGTGGGAATGCCGCGAATGCCGAACTTGGCGGGGATGTCGCGGTTCTCGTCCACGTTCATCTTGGCGATCTGCAGCTTGTCGCGGTAGGTGGTGGACACTTCATCCAGGATCGGCGCGATCATCTTGCAGGGGCCGCACCACTCGGCCCAGTAGTCCACCAGCACCGGCTTGTCGGCTTTCAGGACGTCGGCTTCAAAGGTTGCATCGGAGGTGTGTTTGATCAGGTCGCTGGCCATGCTCTTTCTTCCTTTGGGCTATAGGCGATACCGCTACAGTGAGGGAATTGTGACAGAAACCAAGTCCCCCTCCTCGCGAATAACCGGCTGCCCGGGTGCTATGGATGCGATAGCGCAAACCCATCATGCGGCGGCGGCGCTGCGGGCATTGATCAGCCGCATTCGCGCTCTCATGGCCGAGCGCGGCGCGCATCCGGCCCGCACGGTCGTCCTGCTGCCCTACTTCCAGCTGATGCCCCTCGCGCGCAACCTGTGGGCCGAACAGGTCCCCAATGGTTTCGCCCCGCGTTTCGAGACCACCATGACCTGGTCGGCCGCTACCGGTTTCGCGCCCGCGCCCGACGATCTCGCTTTCGACATGGGGCGCGATCTGCTCACGGCGCGCGCCCTGCTGGAGCGCGCGGGCCTTGGAGCACGCGGTGACCTGCTGGCCGGCCGCGTGGTCGAGGCCGCATGGCAAGTGGCCGGCGTCGCCGCCGCGGTGCCGCCTTCCCGGCGTGCCGCCTGGGTGGCGAAAACGCGTGGTGGTATCGCCGCCGCGCTCGATGCGCCGGCGCTGGCGTTGGAACAGGCGGTGGCTGCGATCGCCCTGGAGTGGGCAGCCGCGTCGGCCTATGCGGGCGACGCACTGATCGAAGGCGGCGACCTGGCGGCAGCGCTGGACCTGCTCGTGGTTCTGCAAGGCCTGCGGGTCGAGCCGCTGGCCGAGGCGCTCGTGTCGCGGTTGGGGGACAAGGCTGTCTCGCTGCCGCTCGATGCCGTGGCGCCGCGCGGCAAGATCCGGCTGCACCAGGCCGCCGACCCTTCCGATGAAGCCGAGCGCGCGGCCGCCTGCGTGCTGCGGCATCTGCAGGCCGGGCGGGTGCCGGTGGCGCTGGCCGCGATCGACCGCCTGCTCACGCGCCGGATCCGCGCGCTGCTGGACGTGCGCGGCGTTGCGTTGCGCGACGAGACCGGCTGGAAGCTCTCGACCACGCGCGCGGCCGCGCATGCGATGGCCGCGCTGCGCGCCTGCGCATGGAACGCAAGCGGCGACGCGGTGATCGACTGGCTCAAGAACTCGCCGGCCATTCCCTCCTACCTCGTCCTGGCGATGGAGCGCCGGGTGCGGCAGGCCGGCCTGCGCGAATGGCGCTCGCTGCAGCCAGCCGACCTGGAAAACGGGCCGAAGCTGCAGGCCCTGTTGCAGGAGGTCAACACCCGGCGCGAAGGGTTGCAGCGCGCGCGGACGCTGCCGCAATGGCTGGCGGCGTTGCGCGGTGTGTTGCGCTCGACCGGGCAATGGGCGGGCCTGGAACGCGATGCCGCCGGCGCCAGGCTGATCGCGGCATTGCGCCTCGACGAAAGCGCCGAGGCGCAACTCCTGCAGCTGCCCCAGGCGGCGCGCCGTTTCAGCCTGGCCGGGTTCACCGACTGGGTCAATGAAACGCTGGAAGATGCCAGCTTCGTGCCGGAGTCTTGCGCCGGCGAGCAGGTGGTGATCCTGCCGTTCAACCAGTTGTTGGGCCGGCCGTTCGCGGCGCTGGTGATGCCCGGTTGCGACGAGCTGCGCCTGGTGGCGGCGCCCGAGCCGCCGGGCACCTGGACCGCTGCCCAGCGCCAGTGCCTGGGCCTGCCATCGCGCGAAGCGCTGGAAGCGGAGGTGCGGGCCGGGTGGAGCCACGCCTTGCGAACGCCGTCGTGCGACCTGTTGTGGCGCCGAAGCGATGAGGGGGGCGAGCCGCTGTTGCCCAGCACTCTGGTGCAGGCTTTGCAACTGGAGGACGCGCCGCAACCCGCCGAAGACCCGGCCGAGCCGCGCGAAATCGAGGCGCGGCCCACATCCCGGCCGCTGGCCGTGGGCCAGGCGCTGGCGGTGCAGCGCCTTTCCGCCAGCGCCTACGAGGACCTGCGCCGCTGCCCCTACCGCTTTTTCGCGCTGCGCCAGCTGGGCCTGCAGGAGTCCGACGAGATCGACACCGAGATCGACAAGCGCGACTTCGGCAACTGGTTGCACCAGGTGCTGCGGGTGTTCCACCAATCGCTTGCGGCCGGCGCCGAGCCGCCGGGCGCCGGCCGGGTTCGCTTGCTGGAGGCCGCGGCCGATGAGGTGACCCTGGCGCAGCGCCTGGAGCCAGGCGAATTCCTCCCGTTCGCGGCGGCGTGGCCGCAGGTGCGCGACGGCTATCTCGCGTGGCTGGCACGGCACGAGGCGCATGAGCGCGCGGCGTTCGAGCAGGCCGAGAGCGAACACGAAGTTCAACTGGGACGGGTCAAGCTGCTCGGGCGCATCGACCGCATCGACCGGCTGGCCGACGGCCGTCCCATGGTGATGGACTACAAGACCGAACCGCGCGCCGTCAGCGTGGAGCGCGTCGGGCTGCCGGGCGAGGACACACAGCTCGCTTTTTACGCGGCGCTCTTGAACGACGATACGCTGCGCGCCGCCTATGTCAACATCGGCGAGCGCGGCAAGACGGAAACCGTGGAGCAACCGGCCGTTGTCGAGGCGCGCGACCTGCTGGTGCACGGCATCCTCGAGGACCTCGCCCGCATTGAAAGAGGAGCCACACTGGCCGCGCTCGGCGAGGGCAAGGCCTGCGAGTTCTGTTCGGCGCGGGGCCTGTGCCGCAGGGACTTCTGGCCATGAGCAACCCCACCACGGCGCGCAACGCGCCTGCCTATGAGCACAACGGCCAGCGCATCAGCCGCGAGCGCTTTTACGCCATCGCGTGCGACCCGCGCCGCAGCGTGGCGGTGGAAGCATGCGCCGGCGCGGGCAAGACCTGGATGCTGGTGTCGCGCATCCTGCGCGCCTTGCTGGCCGGCGCCAGGCCGCACGAGATCCTGGCGATCACCTTCACCAAGAAGGCCGCCGGCGAAATGCGGCAGCGGCTGCACGAGTGGCTGGCCGATTTTGCTCAAGCCTCCCCCGAGGCATTGGCTCAGGCACTGGTGGCGCGCGGCGTGATGCCGCAGCCCTCGGCCCATGAAGTGCAGGCCCTGAAAAACTTGTACCCCGGACTGCTCGCGGCGGGGCGGCCCGCGCAGGTCCGCACCTTTCACAGCTGGTTTGCGGCCCTGTTGCGCAACGCACCGCTGGCGGTGCTGGAGCAATTGGGATTGCCGGCCCACTACGAACTGCTGGAAGACGACGGCCAGGCCATTGCCATGGTATGGCGCCGCTTTCATTCCGCCGTCGCGGCCGAGCCGGCGGCGCGCGCCGACTTCGAAGCCTCGGTCGCGATGCACGGGCGTTCCCAGACGCAGAAGGCCTTGCTGGCGGCGCTGGCCAAACGGGTGGAGTTTGCGCTGGCCGATGCGCACGACGTGGTGCAGGCGTCGATCAAGACCCTGGCCGAACAGTATCCGGAATTCGCGGGGCTGGAAGAGCCAGGCGAGATGTTGCAGGGGGAGGTGCCCAGGCAGTTGTTCATCGACGCGGCGCGGTCCCTGGGCAGGGCACAAGCGCGCACCTTCGCGGCCAAAGGCGCGGAACTGGAGCTTGCGTTGGCCGCGGGCGACCTGCGCTGCGTGTTCGAAGCGCTATTGACCCAGCAAGGCGAGCCGCGCAAGTTCAGCGAAAAAATCGAAGGACTGGCCCGGGTTCGGGCCGCGCAGGAACTGGCGCAGCACATGGCGCGCGCCGCCGCCCAGCACGAGGCCTGGCTGCACCACCAACGCATGGCGAGACTGGCGCGGCTGCTGATCGCGCAATTCGCGGCGCTCAAGCGCGAACGCGGCTGGGTCGACATGAACGACGTGGAACGCGCGGCGCTGGTCATGCTGTCGGACCCCGTTCTTTCGGGCTGGGTCCAGGAGCGCCTCGATGCGCGCGTGAAGCACCTGCTGATCGACGAATTCCAGGACACCAACCCGTTGCAATGGCAGGCGCTGCATGCCTGGCTGAGCGGCTACGCGGGGGCGGGCGGCGATGCGCCCAGCGTCTTCATCGTCGGCGACCCCAAGCAGAGCATCTACCGTTTCCGCCGCGCCGAACCGCAGGTTTTCCGCGCGGCGCAATCCTTTGTGGTCGAGGCGCTGGCAGGCGATCTGCTCAGCTGCGACCACACCCATCGCAACGCGGGCGCGGTGATCGGTGTGGTGAACGAAGTCATGGCCGCCGCGCAGGCCGCCGGCCAGTACGAGGGATTCCGGCCGCACACGACCGAATCGGGCGAGCCGGGCGGGGTCGCGAACCTGCCTCAGATTCCCCGAGCCGATCCGCCTCGCGCCGGGCGCGGTGGCAGGGGCGGCGCTGCGCAGCCGCTCGAATGGCGCGACAGCCTCGCGACGCCGCGCGAGCTGCCCGAAGAAAAGCTCATCACCCTGGAATGCCGGCAAGCGGCAGCCTGGATCGCGCGGCAGATCGAGTCGGGCGCCGCGCCGGGGCACATCATGGTGCTGGCGCGCAAGCGCGACCGGCTGGCCGTCATGGAGGAGGAATTGCGGGCGCTGCACATCCCGGCGCAACAACCCGAGAAGACGGACCTGTGCGAAATGCCCGAGGTGCAGGACATCGCCGCGCTGCTGGACGCGCTGGTGTCGCCGGCGCATGACCTGTCGCTGGCGCGCGCTCTGAAGTCGCCCCTGTTCGAGGTGGACGACCAGGCGCTGGTCGCGCTGGCCCTGGCCGCGCGCGAAGCCCGCGAAGCGGGCCGGCCGGTGCCCTGGTTCGAGCTGCTGGGCAAACAGGATCTGCCGCCGCAGCTGCGAGCCATCTCCATCACGCTGCTGCGCTGGAAGGGCTGGGTCGAAAGCCTGCCGCCGCACGATGCGCTGGAAAACATCTACCACGACGGCGAGGTGCTCGCGCGCTTCGCCGCAGCGGCGCCGGCGCCGCTGCGCGAGGGCGTCCTGGCGCACTTGCGTGCTTTGCTGGGCGCGGCTTTGCAGGTGGACGGCGCGCGTTACGCCACGCCTTATGGTTTCGTGCGCGCGCTCAAGGCGGGAGGCATCGGGGCCGCCCCGCCGTCCGATGCGCAGGCCGTGCGCCTGCTCACGGTGCACGGCGCCAAGGGACTGGAAGCGCCGATTGTCCTCATGCTCGACAGCGACTGCGCGCCGGCCCGGGCGGAAACCATGGGCGTGGTGGTCGAATGGCCCGGGCAAGCACCGGCGCCGTGGCGCTTTGCCTTCATCGCCAGTGAAACGCGGCCGCCGCCCTGCAGCGCCGAGGCGCTCGAGGTGGAACGCGCCGCGCGCCAGCGCGAGGAACTCAACGCCCTGTACGTCGCGATGACGCGCGCGCGCAGCCGCCTGGTGCTGTCCTCGGTGCAGCCGCACGCCCCCGGCGAGCCGAGCTGGTGGCAGCGGCTGCTGCCGCTGTGCGCCGCGCTGGAGCCTGCGCAGGGCGTGATCGCGGCGCCGCAAGCGGTTCGGAGTGCCGAACGGTTCATGATGCGCGAGCTGCCGCCGGTCACGAACGTGACGCCATCGGACGTCCTCAACCCGGTGGCCAAGCCGCTGCCGGATTCGGATGAATCGCGTTTCGGACAGGCCCTTCATCGGCTGCTGGAGGCCTGGACGGGCGGCGCGCGCGACTTCGCACATTCGCACGTGATGCGTGTGGCGCGCGAGTTCGCGCTGAGCGAGGCCGCGGCCGGCGAAGCGGCCGCGATGGCGCAGCGCATCCTGACCGGCGAGGGCGCGTGGGCCTGGGACCCCGCAAGCGTGGACTGGCAGGCCAACGAGGTGCCGCTGCATCACGAGGGCGATCTGCTGCGGCTGGATCGGCTGGTGCGCCGCACCGCAAGCGGCGAATGGTGGGTGTTGGACTACAAGGCCGCGGCGCGGCCCGAGCGGCAGGCCGAGCTCATCGCGCAGTTGAGCCGCTATCGGACAGCCGTGCGGGCCGCCTGCCCGGGCGTGCCGGTCCGGGCCGCATTCCTGACCGGCCAGGGCAAATTGGTGATGCTGGAATGACGGTCGCGGTGATCGGCGCCGGACCGGCGGGGCTGATGGCCGCCGAAGTGTTGTCGCGCGCGGGGCAGCGGGTCCATGTCTTCGACGCCATGCCTTCTGCGGGGCGCAAGTTCCTGCTGGCGGGCAAGGGCGGGCTGAATCTCACCCATTCGGAGCCGTTCGACTCTTTCGCGGGCCGCTATGGCGCCCGCCGTCCACGGATCGAGCCCCTGCTGCGGGAGTTCGACGCGCAAGCGCTGCGCACCTGGGCGCTGGAACTGGGCATTGCGACCTTCGTGGGCACATCCGGCCGCGTGTTTCCCGCGGAGATGAAAGCCGCCCCCTTGTTGCGCGCGTGGCTGCGCCGGCTGCGTGCCGCGGGCGTGCAGTTGCACATGCGGCACCGCTTTCTCGGCTGGACCGCCGATGGCGCCTTGCGCCTGGAGACGCCGCACGGCAATCAAGCCGTGCCGGCCGATGCGGTCGTGCTCGCACTGGGCGGCGCGAGCTGGCCGCGCCTGGGCTCCGACGGCGCATGGGTGCCTTTGCTGGAGCAGCGGGGTGTGGACGTGGCGCCCCTGGCTCCCGCCAACTGCGGCTTCGACATGCGCAATGGCTGGAGCGACTACTTCGCCTCGCGTTTCGCGGGCCGTCCGTTCAAGTCGGTTGCGATCCGCTTCGAAGGGTTTGCGCGCCAGGGCGAATTCGTGGCCACGGCGACGGGCGTGGAGGGCAGTCTCATCTACGCAGTTTCCGCACTGCTGCGCGATGCGATCGGAGCGCGGGGCAGCGCAACTTTCGAGCTCGACCTGCTGCCGGCGAGAAGCGCCGCGCAGGTGCACGCCGAAGTCGCGTATCCGCGCGGTTCACGGTCGCTGGCCAGTCACCTGAAAAGCCGGTTGGGCCTCGAAGGCATCAAGCTCGCGCTGTTGCACGAACTGCTGCCCAAGGCGGACATTCACGATCCCGCGCGGCTGGCCGCCGCGATCAAGGCGTTGCCGGTGACCGTCGCCGCGCCCAGGCCCATCGAGGAAGCCATCAGCACCGCGGGCGGCGTGCGGTTCGAGTCGCTCGATGAAAACCTGATGCTGCGCGATGCGCCCGGCGTGTTTTGCGCCGGCGAGATGCTCGATTGGGAAGCGCCTACCGGCGGCTACCTGCTCACTGCCTGCTTTGCCACGGGGCGGGCTGCGGCGCGGGGAGCGCTCAATTTCCTGAAGGCTGGTCAGAACTTGCTGCGGTAGTAGATCATGGGCTTGCCGCCACTGCGGCGCACCGTCACCCGCGCCCCGCTTTCCAGCTGGAGGCCGATGAATCCGCGGTCGGCCACGAAGCCGCTCTTGGGCACGGCCGGGCCGATCTGCATTTCGACACGCGCGCCATAACCTGGCTGCTGAAGCTGTACCAACGTGAGCGCGTCCGGGGGCACCAGCCGCCGCCAGGCCGTCACGTCGACGCGATTGTTGCCCTCGGGCGTATAGCGCCAGTGGATGCCCAGGTCCACGCTCGGGGCGGCGCCCAGGGACGGTGGCGTCGGCGAAAACGCCGGCCCCTGGTAGCTTGTCATGCCCAGCGACAGTCCCAGCGCCGATTGGCGCGGCGGCAGCCAGGTCACGTCGATACGCGACGACCAGGTCGACCCGTCGGTATTGTCAAAGCGGGGCAGGGAAGAAGCGGAAACATCCAGCTGCGGCCGTTCGCGCTCGTCGGGTCCCGCGCCCGTGGAAAGCATGGCGGCCAGGGAGGATTCGCTGTCGAATGCCCAGGCACCCCAGCTCGCCATTCCCAGCAGCAAGGCCATGGCCACGCGGGGCCTGAGCCCGCCGGCAAAGGCGTTCGGCCGATCCGACCCCCGAATGACGACGGCGTTCATGGCGCACCTCCAACGGAGAACGCCAGTCTATGGACGGGGCAGCCGGCAAGTTTGTCGGACGCGAGGAACTGCGCGTGTCAGCGATGGCCGTCAGCTGAACGTCACTAGCGGGTTGCTGCCGAGTTCGCCGAAATCCCGTCCGCTCAGAACGCGTGCACGAAGAGCCCCGAGCGCAGCTTGGGCTCGAACCACGTGCTCTTCGGGGGCATGAGCTTCCCGGCGTCGGAAACGGCGATGAGCTGCTCGACGCGCGTCGGGAAGAGGTGGAGCGCCATTGACCAAACCTCCTCCTGCACGCGCCGCTCCAGCTCCTCGGCCCCACGGATGCCGCCCACGAAGTCCACGTCCTTCGACGTGCGCGGGTCCGCGATGCCGAACAAGGGCGCGAGCAGCTTCTCTTGCACGATGGAGCAGTCGAGCGACGCGACCGGGTCGCTCGCGTCATAGCTGCCCGGACGCACGCGGGCGCGCCACCAGCGGCCGCCGACGAACACGCCGAACGTGAGCGGCTCATCCGGCCGCGCCGACGCGGCGGGCGAGATGTCGAAGATGCCGCTCAGCGCCGCGAGGAGCTCTTCCGCCCCGCGGCCGGCGGGGTCGCGGACGAGCCGGTTGTACGCGAGGATCTGCACCTGGTCGTGCGGAAACACGACGGCGGGGAACGCGCCGTGCTCGCCGGGCTGTCCGCGCCGGCGCGCGTGCACGCGCGAGGCCGCGGCGCAGCGGTGATGGCCGTCGGCGACGTAGAGCGCCGGCACGGACCGGAACAGCGCCGAGATCGCCTCACCGGAAGCGGCCGGAACGACCCCGAGCTGGTGCCCGACCCCATCCGTCGTCACGATATCGTAAGCTGGCGCCGCGCGCTTGACCTCGTCGATCGCCCGATCGATGGCGGCGACGCCGCGGTAGGTCAGGAACACCGGCTCGTCGTGCGCGCAGAGCGTGTCGATGTGGCGGACGCGGTCGTCCTCCTTGTCGGGGCGCGTCTTCTCGTGTTTCTTGATGAGGTCCCTGTCGTACTCGTCGACGGACGCACAGGCGACGAGTCCGGTCTGCCGGTGCTCGCCCATCCGCTGTGCGTACACGTACAGACGCGGCTCGGGGTCCGCGATGAGTACGCCGCGGCGCACCAGCTCCG